>JBEKDP010000191.1:0-4074 GCA_050014295.1 Dehalococcoidia bacterium
CAATGCCCTCCCTGCACTCTCCCTGGTCCGTGTCGAGCCGTTGGTCGCTCTGAGGTTAGGAGACCGCGCTATCGAGGAGGGCGAAGGGGAAATCCTCCAGGCTATCGAGGGCGAGGTCGGCGTTCGGGAGGGGAGGGAAGGCGGTGGAGGCGCCGCGCATCTGCACGGCGTACATGCCCGCAGCTTTGGTAGCCGCGATCCCCGACGGCGTGTCCTCGAGGACCAGGCATTGCTCCGGCTTCACGGCAAGCCTGCCAGCGGTGTAGAGGAAGATGTCCGGCGCCGGCTTTCCGTGCTCGACCATGGTGACGGAGACGATGACATCAAAGGAGCCGTTCAACCCCGTCGCCCCGAGGAGGGCAGCGATCCAGTTGGGCCAGGAGGAGGAGGCAAGCGCGTAAGGCGTCCGGCGGCGGCGCAGCTCGTCGAGAAGGGGGCGCACGCCGGGGAGCGTCGGGCGCGGCTCCGACAGCAGCTTTTCCATAACGGCGTCGTAGCGGGCGACGAGCTCCGCGCGGCTCTGCGACAGGCGGAACTTCTTGATGACGGCGTCCCAGGTGAACTCGACGGTGGTGCCGATTAGGTCCTTGTTGTCGCCGGTCGAGAGCTGTAGGCCGAAGCCCTTGAGCACCTCGTTGATGCCGGCCAGGTAGACCGGCTCGGTGTCGGCGAGGACGCCGTCCATGTCGAAGATGACCGCTCGGAAGGCGCCCAAGGCTAGTCCTTGCTCCTGAGCTGGGGGAAGAGGATGACCTCGCGGATGGAGCGACGGCCGCTGAGGAGCATGAGCAGGCGGTCGATGCCGATGCCGAGGCCGCCACAGGGGGGCATGCCGTGCTCCAGGGCGAGGAGGAAGTCTTCGTCCAGCATCTCGACCTCGCGCTCTCCGGCGGCACGGCGCCGCGCCTGCTCGAGGAAGCGCTGTCGCTGGTCGAGGGGGTCGTTGAGCTCGGTGTAGGCGTTTCCCATCTCAAGACCGGCGGCGAAGGGCTCGAAGCGCTCCACGAGGTCGGGGTTCTCCGGCTTGCGCTTCGCCAGGGGTGAGAGCGGCGCCGGGTAGTCCATGAGGAACGTGGGCTGGATGAGCTGCGGCTCGACGCAACTGGAGAGCAGCTCATCGACGAGCTTGGCCCAGCCGGCCTCAGGCGGGGCTTCGACGCCCTTGCTGTGGACGAGGGCGCGCAGGCCGGCCTCATCGCGGCGATAGTCTTCGAGGTCGACCTGGGCGTACTCCTTCAGCGCGTCGCGGACCGTGAGCCGCCGCCAGGGAGGGCTAAGCTCGATCGTTTGGTCTTCGTAGGGGACGACGGTTGTGCCGAGGGTCTCCTGGGCGACTGTGGCGACCAGCTCTTCGACCATGGCGGCGACGTCGTGGTAGTCGGCGTAAGCCTCGTAGGACTCCATCATCGTGAACTCAGGGTTGTGCCTGGTGGATATGCCCTCGTTGCGGAAGACGCGGCCGATCTCGAAGACCTTGTCCATGCCGCCGATGATCAGCCGCTTCAGGTGCAGCTCCATGGCGATGCGCAAATAGAGGTCGCGGTCGAGGGCCTCGTGATGGGTGACGAAGGGGTTGGCGGCGGCGCCACCGGCTTCGGGCATGAGGGTGGGCGTCTCCACCTCCAGGAAGCCGCGGTCGATCATGAAGCGGCGGATGGCGGCGATGACCCGGCTGCGGAGGACGAACAGAAGGCGCACGTCCTCGTTGGCGATGAGATCGAGGTAGCGCTGGCGGTAGCGGGTCTCCGTATCGACGAGGCCGTGCCATTTCTCGGGCAGCGGCTGGAGCGACTTGGCGAGCAGCATGTACGCCGTCGCCTGGATGCTGATCTCGCCCATGCGGGTGCGGAAGAGGGCGCCGCTGACGCCAAGATAGTCGCCGAGATCGAGGTCGCGCAGGCCGGCGTACTCTTTCTCGCCAAGCACGTCGCTCTTGAGGTAGACCTGGATTTTGCCGGAGCCGTCGCGCAGGTCGACGAAGGCGGCCTTGCCCATGTCGCGCTGCGCCAGCATGCGGCCGGCGACGGTGACGACGGGCGGATCGCCGGCAGCGCCGGCCTGCTGCCAGTCGAGGAAGGCCTGTGCCGCCTGCTGCGCGGTGTGCGTGCGGTGGAAGCGAGGAGGGTAAGGATCGACGCCGCGGCGGCGAAGGCGCCCCAGTTTTTCCTGGCGGAGCTGAAAGCTTTCCTCATCGCGAAGGGACATCTTGGTCTCCCTGGCGGTACTAAGAAGCGGGCGGCCCCGGCCTCGGCTCCGCCCGCCTCGCGCTTGCTAGTTTCCCCTAAATATCAGGATATGCCGGTGATGGTGAGCCTGATGGCCCCTGCTGGGACCTGGACTTGGATGGCGTCGCCGACGCCCTTGCCGAGGAGGGCCTGGCCGACCGGGGACTCGTTGCTGATGCGGCCTTCCTTGGGCTCGGCCTCGGCGCTGCCGACGATGGTGTAGGTTTCCTTGGTGCCCTTGGGCGTGAGCACGGTCACTTTGGAGCCTAGCTGCACCTTCTTGGAGCGGTGGGCCTCCTCCTCGTTGATGATCTCCGCATTCTGGATGATCTTCTCGAGGGTGAGGATGCGCCCTTCGACGAACGCCTGGTCGTTCTTGGCGTCTTCGTACTCGGCGTTGTTCTGGGTGCTGGCCAGCTCCTTCGCCGCGTGGATGCGCGCGGCTACCTCCTGGCGACGGACCGATCGCAGGTAGTCAAGCTCCTTTTCCAGTTTGGCCAGACCCTCCTTTGTCAAAGGTACTGGCTTATCCGGCATGGCATTTGCTCCTAAGTAATGGGCTTCAAAAAAAGGAGACTGAGAGGCCTTGCCCTCAGTCGGAGCGGGATTACTGGTAGCGACAATTATAGGAAAACCACGAGCTACTTGTAAACCCCTGTTGTCTTCCTGTCAAGTTAATCGGCAGGGGGCGACGCGGCTGAAGGGATCGGATTTGGCGGGGCGCGCCCTTCGTGGCAACCGCTCTGTCTTGAGGCGGCGAAAAGGCGCGTGCTACAATGAGCCAGATCGGTTGAGCCCGGCTGCGGGCAGGCCGGTCAGCCCCAATACGAGCCGCGAAGGCCGGCATCACGGAAGGTAACATTGACATTGCACGTTGGTGGCATGGCGGCATCGGTCACGCGGAGGAAGCGGCGGTAATGAACGAAGCGCAGGGAGGACCCGGGCCAGGCGGCGAGACAGGCCCCTTCGACAAGTTGTTGCACCCGGAGCCGCGCCGGATTGGGCGCGGCGGCATGGTGGGCATCGCAGCGGCAGTGCTGGGGGTGCTGATCCTTGTTCTGGTGCTGCCGCCGATCTCGATCCTCAGCGGCGGTGGCAGTACCACTGAGGGCAGCGTCAACATCAAGACGACGCCGCGGAAAGACATGCCGGCGCTGCCGGAGGGTCTGGAGGCGGTCAGCCCACTTTACGACGTCTCCGTGTCCGGTTCGGTGAAGGGGCCGACGGTCATCATGCTGCAGCTTCCGTCGCCGATCACCGATGGCCGCGGCCTGTCGTTGTACACGTATGACGGCGGGCAATGGCAGCGTCTGGGTGCCGGCACGCTCGTGTTAGAGGGCGGCGCGGTCCAGGGAGAGGTATCGCAACTGCCGAAGAACGTGGCCGTCTTGCACCGCGCGGCCTCCGCCCGGGCACTTATGGGCTCCCTTCCTTCGGGGACGGACCTCAGCCCAGAGGCGGCGCAGGCGCTCTCGGTGCTGGAACCGGTGGACTTCGCGCCCGCTTCGGACGGCTCGCTGTCAGGGACCGCGAGCGCCCCGCAGGCGCCGGCGGGGCTGGCGGTCGAGCCGACGGTGCGCGTCTCGACGCAGCAGGATGCGGACGCGGCCAACCAAGTAATGGCGTCGCCGGACCTGCGAGATCAGCAGACGAACGCCGTCCTTCAGATGGTCGAGGATGGGCATTTCGATGGCGTGGATATCGACTATGGGGCGCTCGACCCGCTTCGCAAAGACGATTTCTCCGGGTTCATCAGCAACCTGGCCGACCAGCTCCACCGCCGCAACCTCAAGCTCACGCTGACGGCGCCGCTGCCGGTCCAGCAGGGGACGGCATGGGATACCGGCGC
>JBEKDP010000192.1:0-4065 GCA_050014295.1 Dehalococcoidia bacterium
CGGTTGGGGAGTCGTCTAGTGGTAGGACAGCGGATTCTGGATCCGTATGCGGGGGTTCGAATCCTCCCTCCCCAGCCAAAAAGCGCCCTTCGCTGACCCACACTTCGCTGCTTCGCGCCAAAGAGTCCCCGCATTTCGGCGGGGACTCTCGAGACAAAAGCCGCTGACTGCCTGAGGCGTCAGATCAGAACATAGTATTCGCGTTTGCAGATTCTTCAGGCACCGGTTGAAGTGCATCCCAGTGTTCGACTATTCTGCCGTTTTCCAGACGGAAGAAGTCCATTACAGCCGTCCCGCGGTCATCGGCAGAGACCTTCAAGTGACTGTGGACGGCCACGAGATCACCTTCAGCGACGGCGCGTTTAAATTGGAATCGCAGTCCCGGGAACTGCGATCTGAACCCTTTCACAAAACTGATGAATGCCTCGGCGCCGTCACCCGCCTGCGGATTGTGTTGAATATACACGTCGCCTAAGTGCCTCCTGACAGCCTCCTCCGGCTTGCCCTCATTGAGAGCGAGATTGTAGAAATCCAGCACCGCCTGCTTGTTCGAGTCTGCGTCCGACATGTTGATGCACTCCTTTGTATCAGCAATTGCCGAGGTCGCCTACTTCTGAGTATACTCCTGCAACAGGCCGACTGATCTTGAGACAGGCGGCTTGTCGCGCGAAGGCGTTTCGGGCATAATCAGATGTGGCGCATTCGTCTAGCGGCCCAGGACACCGCCCTCTCAAGGCGGAGATCGCGGGTTCGAATCCCGCATGCGCTACCAACCGACCCCACGAAGGCAGGAGCCCAGAAGCCCTGCCTTCTTCTCGCGGCGGCCCTCTGACCCGCGGAAGGAGCCAGGCGGCATCATGAAACTCATCGACCTGCGCAGCGACACCGTCACTCTTCCCTCGCCCGCCATGCGCGACGCCATCTTCGGCGCCGAGCTTGGCGACGACGTGTTCCACGAGGATCCCACCATCAACCGTCTCCAGCGCATGGCCGCCGACATGCTGGGCAAGGAGGACGCTCTCTTCGTCGCCAGCGGCACCATGGCCAACCTCGTCGCCGTCCTCACCCACTGCGAGCGCGACGACCGCTTGCTTACCGGCAGCGAGTCCCACATCCACTACTACGAGAGCGAAGGCATCGTCCGCCTCGCTGGCGTCGACATCCGGACGCTCCCCAACGACGACGAGGGACGCATCGACCCAACGGCGCTGGAGAACGTCCTCTGGGAGAGCGAAGGGCTGCCCGTCGACCTCGTCTGCCTCGAGAATACCCACATGCGTTGCGGCGGTATTCCCCTTACCGCCGCCTACACGGAGAAGCTCGCCGCCGTCGCCCATGGCCGCGGCGTGCCCCTGCACCTCGACGGCGCCCGCATCTTCAACGCTGCCGTCGCCCTCGGCGTTCCCGTCGCTTCGCTGGCGCAGGACGCCGATTCTGTCATGTTCTGTCTCTCCAAGGGGCTTGCCTGTCCGGCGGGCTCCCTCCTCTGCGGCAGCGCCGAGTTCATCGCCCTCGCCCGCGAGTCCCGGAAGTGGGTCGGCGGCCGCATGCGCCAGGTCGGCGTCCTCGGTGCGCCCGGCATCGTCGCCCTGGAGTCGATGGTCGAGCGCCTGGCCGACGATCACGCGAACGCCAGACTCCTCGCCGAGGGGCTGGCCCAGATCGCCGGCATCCACATCGACGCCGGCCGCGTGACCACGAATATCGTTATCTTCGTCGTCAAGGGCTGGGAGATTCGCGACTTCCTGTCCGCCATCGCCGACGACGGCATCCTGGCGCTCTCCGTTGGGCACGACACCGTGCGCATGGTCACCCACTACGGCATCGAGCGCCCGGACGTCGAGCAGACCCTTGAGAGCGTCAGCAAGGCGATGCGCGGCCACGCCGGAGCCGGGGAAGCCACAGCCTAGCCCGAAAGGGCAGTAGACATAACATCCGACATCGCCTCCCGTCGGCGTCCCTCACGACCCACGACCGCCCATTCCTTCGCAGCCGTTCAGTGCTATAATCGCCTCGATGGTTCCTTCCGATCAGAAGCCACTGTTGGTCCTCCTCGATGGGCATGGCATCATCCACCGCGCCTATCACGCCTTCAAGGAGCCGCTCATCGTCCGCAAGACCGGTGAGGTGGTCACCGCCGTCTACGGCCTCGCCAACACCGTCCTGAGCGTGCTTCAGGAGTTGCGCCCGACCCACATCGCCATCGCCCTTGACCCCCGCGGGCCTACCTTCCGCCACGAGCTCGACGCGACCTACAAGGCCCACCGTCCCGGCATGCCCGAAGACCTCTCCGCTCAGATCAACCGCTGCATCGAGTTGCTGCACGCCTTCAACATCCCTATCTACCAGATTCCCGGCTTCGAGGCGGACGACGTCCTTGCCACGCTTGCCCACGAGGCCGAAGAGCTGGGGCTCGATACCTACGTCGTCAGCCTCGATAGCGACATGGTGCAGTTGGTCCGGCCCAACGTCCGTCTCTTCATGTTCCGCCCCTATCAGCGCGACACGGTGACCTACGACGAGGCCGCCGTCCGCGAGCGCTACGGCTTCGCGCCCGAGCAGATGGTCGACTTCAAGGGCCTTAAAGGCGATGCCTCCGACAACATCCCCGGCGTGCCCGGCATCGGCGAGAAGACCGCCGTCAAGCTCATCGAGCAGTTCGGCAGCCTCGAGAACGTCTACGATCACCTCGACGAGGTCCAGCCGGAGAAGGTGCGCGAGCTCCTCCGCACGCACGAGACGCAGGCGCGCCACAGCAAGCAGATGGCCACCGTCCGCACCGACGTGCCGGTGGCGCTTGACCTGGAGACCTCCGAAGTCGAGCGTTTCGACCGTCAGAAGGTTCTCGACATTTTCCGCGAGCTTGAGTTCCGCAGCCTCCTCTCGCGCCTCCCTGAGCCGGTCGTCGAAGCGCACGAGACGCCCTCTGTTGCGGTCGCCGGCCCGACCGCCGATTACCGCACGATCTTCGACGAGGATGAGCTCCGGTCGCTGGCTCAGCGTCTCGCCGCCGCCAAGTCGTTCGCCTTCGACACCGAGACCGACGGCATCTCCGCCATGCGCGCTCCTCTCTGCGGCATTTCCGTCTCGCCCGCCCCCGGCGAGTCGTACTACGTCCCCGTCGGCCACCAGCCCGCTCTCGGCCAGCCCGACCAGCTCCCCTTGGCGACCGTCGTCGCCCGCCTCGGCCCCATCTTCGACGACCCTGCGCTGGCGAAGACCGCCCACAACGCCAAGTACGACATGACGGTGCTCGCCAACCACGGCATCTCGGTGCGCAACCTCACCTTCGACACCATGGTCGCCGCCTACGTGCTCGGCGAAGGCGGCGGCTCTCTCAGCCTCAAGTGGCTCGCCTCCAAGTGCCTCGGCGTGGAGATGACCCCCATTACCGACCTCATCGGCAAATCCGGCCCCAAGCAGATACTGATGAGCAGCGTGCCCCTCGATCGGACCTGTCCCTATGCCTGCGCCGACGCCGACATGACCCTCCGCTTACGCGCCGTCCTCGAAGAAGAGCTGAGGCAGCAGAACCTTTGGAAGCTCTTCGCCGAGGTCGAGATGCCTCTCGTCCCCGTCCTCACGCGCATGGAGATGACCGGCGTCGCCCTCGACGTCCCCGTCCTCCGCGCGATGTCGCAGCAGTTAGGCGAGCAGGTGACGGCGCTGGAGCAGCAGATCTACGCCGAAGTCGGGCACGAGTTCAACATCGCCTCACCGCAGCAACTTTCGACGATCCTGTTCGAGGACCTGGGCCTGCCCAAGTCACGCCGCACCACGCAGGGCTACTCCACCGATGCCCTCGTGCTCGACTCCCTGCGCGGCGTCCACCCCGCCGTCGATCTCATCCTTCAGTACCGTCAGCTCACCAAGCTCAAGTCCACCTACATCGATACCCTGCCCGCGCTCATCAACCCGAAGACGAACCGCATCCATACCACCTTCAACCAGACCGTGGCCGCCACCGGCCGCCTTTCGTCCAACGATCCGAACCTCCAGAACATCCCCGTCCGCTCTGAGCTCGGCGGCCAGGTGCGTGCCGCCTTCATCGCCCGTGACATCGGC
>JBEKDP010000193.1:0-4015 GCA_050014295.1 Dehalococcoidia bacterium
TGATCAGCCTGGGAACGCTGGGAATCTTTATCGAGTTGATTCATCCAGGCATCTTCTTCCCGGGCGTCTTTGGCGCCATCGCGCTGGTGGTCGGGTTCTTCTCGTTGGGGACTCTGCCGGTGAACTGGGCGGGCGTTTTCTTGATCGTCCTGGCGTTCGTCCTCTTCTTCGCCGAGATCGTCGTCTCCGGTTTCGGGGCGCTGGGGGTAGGCGGCATCATATCGCTGATCCTCGGCGGCATCCTCTTGACCAGCACCAGCAACCCGCAGTTCCAAGTGTCGCGCTGGCTGATCTTCGGCGTTGCCGCGGTGATCGGGTTCTTCTTGTTCACTATCGTGAGCTCGGTGATACGCACCCGCCGGCTGCCGCCGGCCTTGGACATCTTCACGCTGACCGGGAAGCGCGCCGTCGCCCGGACGCCGCTCAACCCTACGGGCATGGTCTTCATCAACGGCGAACGCTGGGAGGCGACCTCGGTGGAAGGACCGGTGGCACAGGGCGAAACGGTAGAGATCATCGGCATTGAGGGAATCAATCTACGGGTACGGCCAGTTCGAAAGGAGGAATAAGGTGACACCAATGACGATCGAACCTGATCAGGCGGAGGAGAGGATGATTACGAACTCGGCGCTCCGCTGGCTGCTCCTGCCGCTGGCGATCATCGGCTCGCTGCGGATCATCCAGGAGTATGAGCGGGGCGTGCTGTTCCGCCTCGGCCATGCAATGGGTGTCTGCCCGCCGGGGCCGTTCCTCGTCGTGCCAGGCATCGAGCGGTTGGTGAAGACTGACCTCCGCATCGTAACGATGGACGTACCGAGCCAGGAGGCGATCACCAAAGACAACGTGACGGTAAAGGTCAACGCCGTCGTCTACTTCCGCATTGTGCGCCCCTGGGAGGCGGTGCTCAAGGTTCTCGATCACATCCGCGCCACCTTCCAGATCGCACAGACGACGCTTCGCAGCGTACTCGGCCAGTCGTCCCTCGACGAGCTGCTCGCCGAACGAGAGAAGATCAATCAACGGTTGCAGCAGATCATCGACGAGCAGACGGAGCCCTGGGGCGTGAAGGTGAGCACGGTCGAGGTGAAGGACGTGGAGCTGCCGCAGGGAATGCAGCGGGCGATGGCCCGCCAGGCGGAGGCGGAGAGAGAGCGCCGCGCCAAGATCATCAACGCCGAGGGCGAGTACCAGGCGTCGGAGCGGCTGGCGCAGGCCGGTCGCATAATCGCGGCGACGCCGACCACGCTCCAGTTGCGCTTTCTGCAGACGCTGGCGGAGATCGCCACGGAGAAGAACAGCACGATCGTCTTCCCGGTGCCCATCGACATGTTCAGCGCCTTCATAAACAAGGGGATGCCGATAACGCTGGAGGCGTCGCCTACGCCGCGGGGAGAGAAAGCGTTCCCACCGATGGGGACGGAGATGGAAGCCCGGGTGGGTGAGGAACCGGAAGAGCAGGAGGAACCAGCGACCTAGGAGCTGAGGGTAACGTCGCCGGCGACGAGGCGGAGGAGGCTGCCGTCGGGTCGCCGCAGGAGAAGGCGGCCATCGGCGTCTGCGTCTTCGGCGAGCCCTTGTTCCACGTGGTCGGGGAAACGTACCTGTATGCGCTGCCCCAGCGTGTCGAGGCGCTCCTTCCAAGCAGGGTAGGTGGACCGGCCGTCGCGTTCCGACAGGTACAGCTCCTCGAAATGACCGAGGAAGGCAGCGAGCAACTCGTCGCGGGAGACGTCGCGACCCAACTCCAGCGATAGGCTGGTGGCGGTAGCGCGGATCTCCTCGTGCGGCGAGGGGTCGAAGTTGACGTTGATGCCGACGCCGACGAGCGCGTACTGGACGCGGTCACCGCTGGACTCCACTTCTACCAGCATGCCGCTCACCTTTCTCCCGCCGATCAAGGTGTCGTTGGGCCACTTGATCTCGCAGTCGAGCCCGGCAACTTCTTCGATCGCCCGGCAGACCGCCAGCGGCGTCAGCATCGGCAGCGCCTTCGCCTCGGCGAGAGCCGGCCGCAGGATGAGGGAAAGGTAGATGTTCGCTCCCGCCGGCGATAGCCACCGCCGGCCGAGACGGCCTCGCCCTTGCGTCTGCTCTTCCGCCAGGACGACCGTCCCCTCGGGCGCGCCAGCCTCGGCTTCTACGCGCGCCACGTCCATCGTCGAGGAGACGGACGCCCGGTAGACGACGCGCCTGCCGATGAAGCGCGTGTTGAGCCGCTCGCTGAGGGACGCCAGGCCGATATCCGCCTTCATGCGCTTACCCTCGACGATGGGTAGAGCTCCGAAAGCAGATCGCGCGCGACGGCTCGCTCGTCCCAGGGGATGTGCTGATTGCCGATGACGATGGACTGCTCGGTGCCCTTGCCCGCCAGCAAGACGACGTCGCCAGCGGCAGCCCGTTCGAACGCGTACCGCAGGGCGTCGCGGCGGTCGAGGACGCGGACGAAGTCTTTGCCCTCGCGGCGGCTGGCCTCCGTGAGCGCCTGCGCTATGTCGGAGACGATGGCATCGGGGTCCTCAGAGCGAGGGTCTTCGTTCGTAAGGACGGCGAAGTCGGCGAGCTCGCCCGCAGCTCTGCCCATGCCGAAGCGTCGGCCGCGGTCGCGTTCACCGGCGCAGCCAAAGACCGCTATCAGCCGTCCCGGCGTCAGGGGGCGCAGGACCTCCAGGACGCGGTGCAGGGCCTCCGGCGTGGAGGCGATGTCGACGACGACCTGGAACGGCTGGCCACCGTCGATTATCTCCAGGCGGCCGGGCACGCCCCTGAACCCAGCGAGGGCCGCTCGCACAGCCTCAAGGGGAATCTCCAGGGCGAGGGCTACCGCCGCCGCCGCCAGGGCATTGTAGACGCTGAAACGGCCAGGCGACGGGATGCGCATTTTTAAGAGGCCAGCGGGCGCGGCCACTGTGAAGAAGGATTCGAGCCCTTCAAATCGCAGGTCCTCCGCGTGGACGTCGGCGGGGGTGTCGATGCCATAGCTCAGGGAGCGCGCCCTTGTCCGCGAGCGCAACTGCTCGGAAGCGGGGTCGTCGGCATTGATCACGGCCGTCTTGGAGATCCCCTTGTCGATGCTCTCGTCCAGCATCTCGAAGAGCCGCCCCTTTGTTGCCAGGTACTCATCCAGCGTCCCGTGAAAGTCGAGGTGATCGCTGCTGAAGGTGGTGAAGACAGCGATATCGAACTCGCATTCGTCGACGCGGTGGAGCGCCAGGCCGTGCGAGGAAGCCTCGATGACCGCGTACTGCCGTCCGCCGTCGACCATGGCGGCAAGCATCGCCTGGACGTCGGGGGACTCGACCGTCGTCATGTGGGTGGAATTGAGCTCGGCTTCTCCGCTCGCTTTGAACTCGACGCTTGTCAGGTAGCCGACGGGGAGTCCGGCTGCTTCCAAGACGGAAGCGATGAGGTGGGCGGTAGTGGTCTTGCCGTCGGTGCCGGTGACGCCGATGGTCCGCAGGCGGCGCGCGGGATGGCCGTAGAAGGCGGCTGCAACCCGGGCCAGGGAGCGCCGAGTGTCGGGAACGACGAGGAAGGCCGCTTTGGCAGCTTCGGCGAGAGGGCCCCATTTCGCCTGCCGGTCGGCCTGAACGAGGAGGACGGACGCACCGCGGTCTATCGCGCGCTCGATGAACTCGTGGCCGTCGCGGCTGCGAGGCGGCTGAGCGCCGGGCACAGCGACGAAGAGCGAGTTCGGCGTCACTTTGCGTGAATCGTAGCAGACGGCGCTCACATCAGCGGGCGGGCCGTTGAAGACCTGAGCGTCTGGAAGCACACGGGGCCAGTCGATGCGCGTGATCTCACCTCCGTTAGCAGGCAGAGGACGTCACACCATTATAGCCGCACGGTTCAGTTAAGAAAGGGGGCCAGGGGTGTCTTCAATCGTAGGGTCTGCTCGGTGGGAAGGGGATGAACAGGAGTGGGTGGAGGAGCCTACTTTACCGCGGCGTGCAGCTCTTCCCTAGCTGCTGTGCCACCAGCATAAGGTCGCTAACGGTGATTGACCCGTCCTTGTCCA
>JBEKDP010000194.1:0-3993 GCA_050014295.1 Dehalococcoidia bacterium
AGGGACGCCCATACTGCCTGTCGGCATCACCGACCTTGCCGCCATCGCTCGTAAGGGTCTTCACGAAGGCGTCAGCGCCTTTGTCAACAACGACACCGACCTCGTCGCAAGGCCTGCGAGCGCGAGCATGACTCCAAGTACATGTGGCTTCGAAGAGCTGGCCAACATGGTCGATAACGGCGAGATCGACGGCCACCTATTCCTGCATACTTGCGCCATCCTCAGGTATCTGGAGAAGACCTGCGACCACATCCTTAACATCGGCGAGACCACCTTCTTCGCCCTCACCGGCGCCCGGCTCGCCTACGCCCAGTTCATCAAGCTCCAGGGCCTTTCTCCCGCACGCCGGCGGAAGCGTCGTCTCCTGGCGCCACTTCTGGGACGGCATTAGCGGCGCCGTTGTGCTGGTGGTGTGGCCACACGAAGAGCCATGGCTAGTCTTCAAGGAGAGTTCCGGCCGCAAGGCAAGAGTAAGGAATCGTTGGCGGAGCACGAATACGATGTGCTCCTCCTGGCTGCTCTTTACCATTTGGCGCTACCGAGCCGCACGAATGGCCCGGTGTTGCTCAAGCGCGACCGCCGCGAGCGCTTCGGCCGGCGCACGAAGAAATCGATGACGTTGCTCGTAATCGGTAGCTCGCTTAGCAAGTGAGAGCGTTCCGCGAAAAGGCGGAACGCTGCGCTCGGAGGCCTGTCGAGAACAAGCGCCCGATCCAACGAGCAAGCGTCGACACGACACCTGGCCTCACGCGCGGGCTCATTGCTCCACTTCTTGCTCTTCGTCGACGGATTCTCTCACTGGGACAAAGAATTAGGTTGAATTGACCGGCGCAGGGGTATAATAGCGTCGATTGGCAATTTGGCGACCCTCTGCTTCGATCTGCAGACGGTGCGTTGCCAGATTCAAAAAGAGGCCTGAGAAGCGGATAAGCGACCCGAGCCTTCCCAAGCAGAGGGTCGCGGGTTCGAATCGCATCTTTCCCTCCAACCGCTCTGCGGCTTTCCTCGCTTCTTTGGCACCTCGCGCGGGATCCTGCTATCCTCTCTGCGAACCCGTATGCTTTTGAGCACGCGTTTTCGCGTGGCCTTCTGGAGGCTGCAGGTCCTCAGGGCAGGGCCTCCAGCCGAGAATCGAGATTCATGGACGCCCCTCCCGAAGGCCAGAAGGTGCTGCGCCAAAGAACCCGAAACCTTCGGCATCAGTCTACCGAGGATGGTCCCATAAATGCTAGGGTCTTCAGCAATTGGTCACAGAGTTGGTTGCTGGCACTGGTAGAGGACGACAGGCGATGGTACCGACCCCGTCGATCTCAGATACAAAACGGGTGTAGAATCAACGCATGGGGACGCGCTGGCAGAGCTTGGTGGGGCTGGCGTCAAACTTCAAAATCGTTGCGGGGCGGCCTGCGCCGTCCTGGGTGGGTTCGACTCCCACCCACTCCCGCCAGACGAGTATCCCGGCAGCGTTCTGCGGAAGAACCCTGCTAGCGGTCGGAGTTTTCGACAACCAATGCTCTGCATCTATCATGGCGACGATGAGTTCTCCCTCCGGGAGGAGCTCGCCGCCCTAAAGGCGGAGCTGGACAGCGACGGCATGCTCGCCAGCAATACCTCCGCCCTTGATGGCCGACATCTCCAGCCGGGCGATCTCCTTGTGCCCTGCGGCACCGTCCCCTTCCTCGGCAGCCACCGGCTCGTCGTGGTCGAGGGGCTGCTAGCGCGCTTCGAGGCGCCGCGCTCCCAGGGACGCCGCCGCGACGAAAAGGGGTCGCGGGACAGCACCGCGCCCTGGAAGAGCCTGCCGGCATTGCTCCCCGACCTTCCCGAGACGACGACCCTCGTGCTGATAGACGGCAAGCTGGGCGGCGGAAACCCCTTACTCAAGCTCCTCGCGCCGCTCGCCACGGTGCGAGAGTTTCGACCCCTGCGCCAGCGCGAAGTCCCCGAGTGGATTCGCACTCGCGCCCGGACCACGGGGATCTCCATCTCGCCCGGAGCGGTCAACCTGCTCGCCGACCTCATCGGCAACGACCTGCGACTCCTCGTGCAAGAGCTCGACAAGCTGAGTATGTACGCCCGCGAGCGCCAGGTTGAAGAGGACGATGTCCATTCCTTGGTAAGCGGAGCGCGGGAGGCCAGCGTGTTCAACATGGTGGACGCGGCCGTCGAGGGCAGAGGCGACCTGGCGGTTCGCCTCGTGCAGCAGTTGCAGGCCGAAGGCGCCTCGCCGACCTACCTGCTGACGATGATCATCCGCCAGTACCGCCACCTGATACTGGCCAAAGAACTGTTGCTGGCGCGTCTCTCGGCGTCCGAGATTGGCCAGAGGCTGGGTATCAACTCAGATTTCGCGTTGCGAAAGGTTCTGGAGCAAGCGACCCGCTATCCGTTGCCCCGCCTGGAAGCCGCCTATCACTCGCTCTTGGAGGCCGACGCCGCCATCAAAAACGGCACCTACGGCGAGGAGCTCGCCCTCGACATCCTTCTCGCCGATCTCACAATGAAGCCGAGCGCGGCCCCGACTCGACCCTAGAGCCCTCACAGCCCCTCTAGTCGAGGCCATCCCCTGTCGCCGCAGCGAGCCGGTGTGTCCGTCAAGAGGAGTGCCGGGGCTACGTCAGAAGGCGGCGCCCATCCGGAAGAGGACCTTCCCCTGGATTTCCACGTTGTTGGCGTCCGTGTAGATGGGTGCCATCGTCTCGTTCGCCGGCTGCAGACGAATGCGGTCGTCTTCCCGATAGAACTTCTTGAGGGTAGCCTCCTGTTCGCGCTTCAGCCAGACGGCCACCATCTCGCCGCTCTCGGCGCTGCTTGCCTGCTCCATGATGATGATGTCGCCGTCGTTGACCTTCGCGTCGATCATCGAGGTCCCCTTGACCCGCAGCGCGTAGACGCTTTCCTTCCCCCGCGTCATCTCCTCGGTCACTTCCACCGTCTCCGAGTAGTCGACGCTGTTCTCCGGCACCGGTATCGGCTGCCCGGCGGCTATCAGGCCGACCAAGGGGACACTGAGCGTGCGCGGTCGACGGCCGGAGCCATCCAGCAGCTCGATGGCCCGCGACACCTCCCTATCGCGATGAATATAGCCCAGCCGCTCCAGCCCTTTCAGATTGTAGTCCACTACAGAGGTCGAGCTTACCCCGCACTCCTCCTGAATGTCCCGGATACTCGGAGGGTAGTTCTTCTCTCGAATGAACCGCCGGAGGAAGTCGAGTATCTTCCGTTGCTTTGGCGAGAGCTCCTTCAACCTTCACCTCCAAGAGTGAAATAGTGCAGCGAACGCGTGTTCTAGAGAGAAGCTATCATTCGTTGTCCTGCTTGTCAAGCCCCCCGCACGAGTCGGCTCGCCCATTGCCAATTCCTGTCCGCGAATCCTAGAATACAGGTAAGACCGCTTTTCGAAGAGGGGGCTTCGCCAATGAACAACAGTACGACCAGCGAACCCAAACGCGCCCTCGCCGTTTCTGCCCACCCCGACGATACCGAGTTCGGCTGTGCCGGAACCGCGGCCCTCTGGTCCCAGCAGGGATGGGAGTTCTACTACCTCATCTGCACCAACGGCAACAAAGGCAGCGACGATCCGAACATGACCCCGCAGAAGCTTGCTCCCATTCGCCAGCGGGAGCAGAGGGAAGCCGCGGCCGTCCTCGGCGTTAAGGACGTGTTCTTCCTCGACTATGAGGATGGAGAGCTCACCTACAGCCGCGAGCTGTTGGGCAAAGTCGTTCGCTACATCCGCCAGATCAAGCCCTACGCCGTGTTTACCGCTGACCCCGAGTCGATAATCATCCGCGACAGCTTCATCAACCATAGCGACCACCGCTGCGCCGGTCTCGTGACCGTCGACGCTGTCTACCCCGCGGCCCGCGACCGCTGGAACTTCCCCGAGCACCTGGCGGAAGGTCTGGAGCCGCACAAGGTAAGCGAGCTCTACATCTGGTCATTCGACAAAGGGAACTTCAGCGTGGATATCACGGATGTGATGGAGCTGAA
>JBEKDP010000195.1:0-3992 GCA_050014295.1 Dehalococcoidia bacterium
GCCGTTCAGCACCTCGACGGCGTCGACGAGCTGGAACAGAGGCAGCTTGGCCGCCTCGGGC
The DNA here is from genome assembly GCA_050014295.1 of Dehalococcoidia bacterium. Taxonomy (GTDB): domain Bacteria; phylum Chloroflexota; class Dehalococcoidia; order DSTF01; family JALHUB01; genus JBEKDP01. The sequence continues at coordinate 62 of JBEKDP010000195.1, forward strand.
GGCGTCAGGTCGAATGGCTCCCAGCCCTGTCGCGACCAGAAGACACGGGAGAAATGATGCCGGAAGGGATGGGCGGCGATCATGTAGCCGCCGGCCTCTTCCACGACGCTGCGCAGCTCCTCGGCGCGGTGGATTCCGGACACGTACTTGTCGAGGCCGATGACAAGGATGTGGCCAAGCTCGGTCGCCATCTCCATGCCGTTGACCACCAGCAGGTGATGCGCCTGGCGGAAGCGCTCGATCTCACGCTGGTCCCAGAGGCGGTCATGCTCCGTGACGACGACGCCGGTCAGGCCGAGGCGGCGCGCCCCTCTCGCCAGCTCGATTGGTTTGAGGCTGCTGTCGCTGGCGCCGCGCGTGGTGTGCACGTGCATGTCGATGATGCTTTGGGTCAAGTCGGCCTCACAGTTCGGGAGCTTACTCTAGCATATCACCCCTGCGCCCAGCGGATCGACGCGAGGTGGGCGAGGAACGGCGTGGCCCAACCGAAGAGGAGGAGGAAAGACAGGGCGACGCCGGCCGTCAGGCGCCGCGCCGAGCGGACGAGGACGAACGGGGGGAAGAAGATGATGAAAGCGAGCAGGACGACGATGACCGTGTACAGAATGTTGTAGGTCCCGAAGCCTCCCCGCGTGGTCGCGTTCTGGGCAGCGACCAGCACCATCCCCAGCACGATCCCGATCATCGTCCAGATGAGAAAGAAGAACGAGGAGACAGGCACCGAGAGCATAACGATCGACATGCCCTCCGGCACGGCGTTCTTGATGAAGGGTACGGCGTTTCGCGACTGCAGCAGCCAGAGGGCGAAGAACGGCGTGACGATCAGGGCGAGGGCGAAGCCACAGACGAAGCCCGCAAACACCTCAGCCACTTGCGTTAGAGCTCCTCCCAAGCAACGGACTCGACGGCGGCGGACGTGCGGACGGGGAAGAGCTCGCAGGCGGCGCCGGCCAGGCAGGCCCGCAAGCGCGCGTCCTCTTGCCCGCCGGTCGACAGGAAGAAGAACGAGGGGCCGCTGCCGGCCAAGTGGGGCGCGCCGTCGACGACACCGGCGCAGCGACGCATCGCGGCGGCGACGTCGGGCATCGCTGGCGGGAGGACCGCCTCGAACACGTTGAACAGGTCTCCTTCCGACATCGCTTTTCCCGACCGCAGTCTGTCGACGAGGCGCTGCGTGCGGCCACCGTCGCTGTAGTGCTCGGGCGTCAGGTGGCCGTACATGTGCGCCGTCTTGCCGGGCAGTCGAAGCGACGGCACGGCGAGGAGCAGCGATTGGGGCCGGACGTTCGGAAAGGGGATAACTTCGTCGCCGCGGCCGCCGGCCTGGGCGGTCCCTCCTCTGAGGAAGAACGGCACGTCGGCGCCAAGCTTCGATCCTATCACCGACAGCTCCGATAGCGAGAGGCCCAGGCCCCAGAGTCGATTGAGGCCCCTGAGGACCGCCGCGGCATTGCTGCTGCCGCCGCCCAGGCCGGCGGCCGCGGGCACCGCTTTCTCCAGCTCGATGAGCGCGCCGAGCCGCTCGTCGCCGGCCTCTTCGCGGAGGGCGATAGCCGCTCGATACGCCAGGTTCCGCTCGGGCGGCAGGTCCCCCAACTCGTCGACGCGACCGCTCAGCTTCAGCTCCAAGGCCAGTGCCGTCGACAGCACGATCTCGTCGTGCAGGTCGAGCGTCTGGAGCACCGTGCTTATCTCATGGTAGCCGTCGTCGCGGCGACCGAGCACCTCGAGCGTCCAGTTCAATTTCGCAGCGGAGACGAGACGCAGCCTCATTGCCGCTCCTCGCTATCGACGGCCAGGGCTCTGTACAGCGTCGCCCAGTCGTCGAGGCTGAGCGCCTGCGCCCGCAAGGAGGGGTCGAGGCCGGCGCGGGCTATCGCCTCGCCGACGGACCGGGGCTCGCGGGCAAGGCCGTGACTGAGGGCGTTGCGCAACTGCTTGCGCGGCGCGCTGAATCCGGCCCGCAGGAAACGGAAGAAGGCGCCGGTATCGTCTACGGCCACTGGCGGCGCCTCATGCACGTCGATGCGCAGCACGGCCGAATCGACCTTCGGCGGTGGATAGAAGGCGGCGGGCGGCACGGTGAAGAGGAGCCTGGGCGAGCCGTAGAACCGGACGCTGAGCGCGAGCAGGCTCAGCCGGCCGGGCGCGGCGACGATGCTCTCGGCGACCTCCCGCTGGAGCATGACGATCAGGCGCTGAGGTGGCTGCGCGGCCTCCAGGAAGTGGCGCAGCACGGCCGCCCCGATGTTGTAGGGCAGATTGCCGGCGAGAACGTAGGGAGGGCGCGCGCCGCCCGCCCGCAGAAGCTCCGACGGCGGCAGGGCAAGGACGTCGGCGGAGACGACCGAGACCGCCGGCAAGCCGTCGAAACGACGCCGCAGGTGGTCGCAGAGGGTCGCGTCGACCTCGACGGCGATGACCCTGCCGGCGCGCTTGGCGAGCTGCTGGGTGAGCACACCGAGCCCGGCGCCCACCTCAATGACGGTCTCTTCCGGGGAGGCCTTGGTCGCGGCGGCGATCCGGCGCAGGATGGCGCGGTCTCGGAGGAAGTGCTGGCCCAGGGCCTTGCGGGCGGTAAGCCCCGCCTCGGCTAGCTCACGCGGCGGGCGCGGCTTGGCAGGATGGGCGTGCCGGCGGTCGGAGGAGAAGGTATGTCGAGGCGCTCTTGGGCGATCAGCCAAGAATGTAGATGTCGGTATAGTGCGATGACCAGTCCACGTCGGCCCCATCCGGGTACCCTAGATCGATCATGTTGCCCTTGACGCCGCCGCCACAGTCGGCAGCCTCGCCAAAGCCGTAGCCGGGGATATACATGCGCGTCCCGTATGGTATCACGCTGGGATCGACGGCGACAATGCCCCTGGTGACGGGCACGCCGGTGCTGGTCATGCCGTAGCTCGGCGAGGAGCTAGACTTCCCGGCAGAGGCCGGATTGTACCAGGTGGCGTAGACATGCATCACTTTGACGACTTGCAGGTCGTCCGGCATTCCCGCGGCGGCGGCGGCAGGCGCGCCGGAGTAGTAGACGACAGCGTCTTGAGGGTCGGCCGCCGTCCACTCGCGCAGCAGCGTGCGGGCGACCTCCTGCCCGTCCTCGTAGGTGACCTGATACTCGCGCGCGTCGACGCCGTTCTGGCCCGCAGTGCGACGCGTGGCTCCCCAGGCGAGGTCTGGGTCGGAGCGGAAGACCGTCTTGAAGGGGATGTCGTCATTCTCGACGACGGTGCCGAGGGATACGCGCGTCACGCGGACGTCCATGCCGTTGCTGACCAGCGCCGTGCGGTCCGGCTCCACGCGGTCGAGGGGCGACAGCGGAATGCCGCCTTCGGCGAGGGCGGCCTCGACGGTGGCCTTGCGGGTGTGGAGGACCGTCGTGCCTTCGGGGAGGAGAACGTTCACCTGGTCGGCGTGGTACACCTCGACACTGAGCCCGGCGGAAAGCGGCGTGTCGACGTCAGGGAAGACGGCGTCGCCGGGGCCGAGCAGTATGCCGCTGTCGGCGAGCGCCAGGGAAAGGGTCGCCGCAGCGGAGCGGAGATCGAGGCTGTGCCCGTCCTCCCAGACGGTGAAGGGCACCGCCCGACGGACGGTGATGGCAAGGGGAAGCTGCGGCGTTATCGAATCCGTCGACACTCTGGCCAACATCAGGGCCCGGCTCACCATGCGCGCGGGCAGGGGGATCAGCGAATCGCGCGCGGAGCTGGCGACGCCGTTCACGAGGACAGCGTCGCCGTCGTCGAGAGTAACGCCGATCTCGGCGAGAGCGCCGCCCACCGTCTCGGCCTGGGTGCGCCAGTAGACGATCCGGCCGGAGGATTCAGCCATGACGGGGGTTGCTCTGTCGACGAGGATGACTTCGGCGCCATTCCTGGCCTGCTGGTGGGAGATGGCATCTCCGGGCTGGAGGACGACGCCGGCCTGATGGATG
>JBEKDP010000196.1:0-3992 GCA_050014295.1 Dehalococcoidia bacterium
GTCACCGCATTGGTCGGCTGCATGCCTGTCCGCCCCAAGCTCCAAGACCAATAGAAGGGAATGAGACAACATGATGATCGCCATACCCGTTGCAATAGTCGCTGCTCTTGTGCTCCTTCTGTTCCTCGCCATGCCCGGTGGGATTCTCGTGAACATCGGCGGTCAGCAGGTCGGCATCATCGAGCGCCGGTATTTCGGCAAGCGCCTGCCTGAAGCGCGTGTCGTTGCCATGCGCGATGAGGTGGGCGTTCAGGCGCGGGTGTTGACGCCGGGTCTGCATTTTCTGCCGCCGTTCATCTACAAGGTGCGAAAAGAGGACATGACTGCGGTTGGCGAGGACGAGGTGGGCCTCGTCGAGTCGATCGACGGCAACCCTCTCGAGCCCGGGCGCATCTTTGCGCGCTGTGTGGAAGGGCACGACTCGTTCCAGGACGGAGAGGCATTCCTGCGTAATGGTGGGCAGAAGGGTCCGCAGGTGACTGTTCTGCCGCCTGGCAAGTACCGCATCAACACGTATCTGTTCCGTGTTAGGACAGACTCCGTCCTGACTGTGGCCCCTGGGCAGGTCGGCGTGGTCAGCGCGCGCGACGGCGATCCCATTACCCCCGGTCGGCTCCTGGCCCGGAAGGTTGAGGGGCATCAGGCTTTCCAAGACGCGGAGGCGTTCCTCGCTAATGGAGGACAGATCGGGCCCCAGATCGAAGTCATCTTGCCGGGCCGGTACCGCGTCAACACCGATTTCTTCAATGTCCAGATACAGCCGGCAACGGTCGTAGGGGCAAACCAGATCGGGCTTGTCACCGCCAAGGACGGCGCCCCTCTTCCGCCCGCCGAGCTCGTCGCCACCAGCGTGGCTGGCCACAACGATTTCCAGGATGGCTCAGCGTTCCTGGAGAACACCGGCGAGCGGGGGCCGCAGTTCGACCTCCTGAAGCCCGGCACCTACTACGTCAACCCTCTCATGTTCGACGTGAAGCTGGACAGCGTGGCGCTGGTCCAGAGGGGTGAGGTAGCGGTGCTGGTCTCGAACGTTGGGAAGGAGCCTGATACTGAGCCGACCGCCGAAGAGCGGCTCGCCGGCAAGGAGCGCTACGTGGTGCCAGCGGGATATCGCGGAATTCAGGCGGAGGTTGCGGGACCGGGTGTCTACTACCTGAATCGGTGGGCCTACATCGCCTACATCATCCCGACGACGAACCTCACGATCGACTGGGCCGAGGGTTCGGAGAACGAGGTCGGCGCTGGCGACAAGCCTGCGGGGACTCAGGCGGACAGCATACAGCGTGCGCAGCTCTTCAATCCGCTCTCCGTCATCAGCCGCGACGGCTTCGAGATGAGGGTGAGCGTCAAGGTCGTTATCCGCGTTCGCCCCGACCAGGCGCCGCTGATGGTGGCGAAGATCGGCTCCATCGAGAACCTGATCGATCACGTTATCCATCCCATGATCGATTCCTCCTTCCGCAATCAGGCGTCCTCGACCGAGGCGATGAACTTCATGCAGGACCGAGCGGTCGAGCAGGCCAAGGCCGAGGAGCGCACGCGACAGGAGCTGCAGAAGTACCACGTTGAATGCGTGTCCGTCCTCATCTCTCAGATCATCCTGCCGCAGCAGCTCATGGAGATTCAGACGAAGCGCGTCATTGCGGCGCAGCAGCAGGCGATGTTTGTGGAGCAACAGAAGGCAGAGGCGAAGCGCATCGACACCGAGAACACCCGCGCGAAGGCGGACAAGCAAGTAGACCTCGTTGCGGCCCAGATCGGCGTTCAGGTCGCCGAGCAAACCAAGGCGAAGACGATCCTCGAGGCGGAGGGCCGAGCGCGCGCGGTGGAGGTGGAGGGCAACGCGGAAGGCACGCGGATTCTGGCTGTCGGGAGCGCCACTGCCGAGGCGTACGAGAAGCAGGTCGCGGCGGTCGGCCAGCAGAACCTGGCCACAATCGAGGTGACGAAAGCGGTGGCCGGCGCGGGTCTGAAGATCACGCCGGAGATCGTCGTTGGCGGCGGGGCGGACACGGGCGGCGGGAACTTGTTCGCGGCCTTCGTGGCTCAGCTCCTCGCCAACAACCGCGGCGCCATCCTGCCTGGCGGAACTGCCACTGACGCAAAGCCCAAGCCGACCGACTCGCGCTAGCGGCGCGCAGTCGGAGCACGACTCACAGGAAGGCTTGCCGCCGGCGTCCTATCGCGGCGGCGGCGTACAGGCGTGCCTTTCAGGGCAGAGGGTCGCGGGTTCGAGTCCCGTTTCCCGCTCCAGAGCACATATACGTTAACGAAGTCTGGGCATTTCGCCCAGCCTTTTTCATTGCTGACGGTCAACCATCTGCTTTCTAGGCATCCCGCTGTTTGCGCTGTGCCACGGGGCCATTCTCCGAGTGGCAGCCGCAAGCGGAAAGCCCTCAGTTATCGTCTGAAACTTGGCCCTCGGCCTGCTGGGACGGGCCGCCGTCTTGTGCGGGGCTGTCAACCATCATCTAGTATGCGGTTCAGCCTGCGCGGGCAGGTGTTGCGTTTCACTTCGCCTCTATAGGATTAACTGCTGCTGTCTTTCTTCTTCCATCGCGATCGTCGGTGCCTTCGCGAACCCGCCGCTCGCCGATGGCGGCAGCAGCGGCTGTTTCCCCGCCACCAGCGACGCCTGAGGGTCTGGCGACACCCCGTTCCGCCATTCCACCCCCTGGTTCCCTACGCCGGACTCGCGCGCCTCCGACTCTGCCACCAGGCGCCAAGCCGCCGGCCCCAGGCCGTCGCCGAAGCTCCCGCCCACAGACAAAAGATCGGCATCAGCGGGAAATGGAAGCGGGAGTCGCCGAAGAAGACGACGATGAACAGCAGCGTCCAGGCCGCCGCAACCGCGACCAGTAGCCCCTTCCGCCGGTCTCGCCGCGACAGCCATGCCGGCAATCCAACGGCGGCCAGCGCCATGACGCCCCAATAACCAAGGTTGCTGACCTCCTCAAGGTGGCGGCCGGAACTGAAGGAGAGCGTCGCCGGCTTCTGCAGCCACTCCGTCCCGGAGTCGTCTTCCCTGTACAGCGCGGAGAACCGACGCGGGATCAGCGTCAGCTCTTGGGCCGGGTTGTGACGGATGAAGCTCAGCGCCTCTCGAAGAGCTTCGTTGCTTGTCTCGACCTCTTTCTTCGGATTGAGCACGTTCTTGTACCGATCAGCGACGGTGAAATCCGCGATCTTCCCGTTCGCTCCCTCGTGGTGCGCCACCCAAAACGCCTCGGTCGCGCTCGTCGAGATGAGGATCGGCGCCTTCATCTGAATCGCGTTTCGGATCGTCCACGGTGCGACGACGACGGCCGCCGCCAGCACCAGCGCCGTCGAGCGCGCGAGCAGCGATCGCCAGGAACATCGTCGCGCCCACACTACAAGCGGAATGACCGCGAGCAGCAGCAGCGCCTCGCCGCGCACCAGCGCCGCCGCGCCGATCAGCGCTCCTATGAGCGCGATCTGGCGGAGGCGCGGCTCCTTTCGGGACAACAAAGCCTGAGCCGTCAGCAGCAGGATCAAGACGAAGAGGAGGGTGAAGAAGGTTTCGGTCAGGACGAGGCTGGTGAAAACGATCTGGTTTGGCAGCACTGCCAGCAGCCCGGCGCCGATCAACCCCGCGGTTCGACCGAATACCTTGGCGCCCAGCAGGTAGACGAGGACGACCGTCAGGCTTCCGCAGACGGCATTCGCGAGTCGTGCCGACAGCAGGCTGTTGCCGGTGAGACGGTAGATCGGAGTGAGCGCCAGCGAATAGCCCGGCGGCCAGTGCGCCGTCGGATCGCCATTGAAGTCGACATACTGATAACCATCCGAAAACGCTGACGCCTGGAAGTCGTACACAGTCATGTCCCAGCGCCAGTACGTGCGCGGATCGCACTCGACCTGGAACGCCCAGACAACCCGCAGCGCCAGCGCGAGACCGAGAAGCAGGGCAACCCACGTTCCGCCGTGGCCGAAGACGCCCGGCAACGCGGAGAGGCGATACGACGCTGCAC
>JBEKDP010000197.1:0-3987 GCA_050014295.1 Dehalococcoidia bacterium
GACGCTATCCCTGGCGACGGCGTCCTATCACCTGCTGGAGATGCCGTTTCGGCGGGGTGCCTTCCGGCGCTGGCGGGCATCGTGGACACTGGCGCCGGTGGGAGCCGCAACTCTCGCCGTCGCCGCCGTTCTCGCGACTGTCGGCGGCCAGTCGACGATGTCTCTGCTGGCCAGCTCCCAACTGATGAGCCCCCTGGCGCCAACCGAAGCAAGCGCGTCGGAGGTCCAATCTCTAGGTCAGGGTGAGGGCAACGGGCTGGTCTGCCTGGCCCCGGTGCGCGTCCTCGTAGTTGGCGATTCCGTCGCCTGGAGCCTCGGCCTCGGCCTTGAGCGAGCCCAATCGACCTGGAACATGTTAGTGCAGAACAGCGGAGTACTCGGCTGTGGGATTCTGCGGGCTGATGCCAAGCTCTTCGAGGGCCAGTGGGTGGAGCAGTCGGACACTTGCGACGAGTTGCTGAGCCTCTGGCAAGAGGCGGTTGACTCTTTCCGGCCCGACGTTGTCGTCGTGCTCGTCGGCGCTTGGGACACCTACGACCTCAAGATAGGAGGGCGGGTCATTGAGTTCGGTACGGCGGAGGCAGACGACTACGCTCGAGGCCAGCTCAATGCCGACGTAGATGTGCTTTCCTCCGGCGGCGCCAAAGTCATCTTGCTCACCACGCCCTATCCCGGCCGGCGCGATCTGGGCATCGATGTCGGCAACAATCGCGTCGATCCCGGGCGCGTCGATCGATTGAACTCCCTCTATCAGGAGATCGTCGACACGCGTCAGAATCAGGTCAGCCTGGTCGACCTGAACCGCTTCCTCGGCCCGGCGACCGAGAACGGCGACGTCATGGACGGCGTGAGCATGCGAAGCGATGAGCTCCACTTCACGCCCGAGGGCGCCGACCTTATCACCGGCTGGCTCGCGCCGGAGATAGAGCAGGCGGTGCGCTGAGCGCTCGATCGCTGTTCTGGGGATGATCTGCGATTGGCTGTAACCCGCGCGCTAGAACTTTGGCAGCGCCGACGCGAGGGAAGCCAGGCCGGGGTGCTCTACCGCGAACCGCAACTCGAGTAGATAGAGGACCTTCCCTACGTCCTTCATCGCCGTGATCGGGCTCTCACGGACCTCCAGCACCTCGACCAGTTCCTCGCGGATGTCCTTGAGGTAGTCGCCGCTGGAGCTACTGTCTACCTTCTCTTCCAAGTAGTGGATGAGCTCGTCGTATTCTTCCTTGTCCAGCCACATCCCTTTGCACCAGCCGCACACGTCTACCGCGATGGACAAGTCGCCGTATTGCACGGTGGTCATCGCCTGCCCGTCCTTAGGACAGGCGTAGCGCTGCTGCTCACGCGCCCGGAACTTCTCCCTGTCTTTCCACAAGTCGAAGTGGATCCAAGAGTAAGCGCCCCCGGATTCCCGGTCCTTCAGCACGCGCAACTCGTCCCTGTCGTACCAACTGCCGCCGCACTGCGGGCAGCGGTCGATGCGGATTCCGCCGATGGTGACAGGCGTGAGGGATTGGTGGCACTTCGGGCATTCCATGAATCTCGTCCTCTCCAGGGAGTGCGCTTCCTGATGCAACTCGACTGGGGTCGGTGTGGGGGACAGCCGCTTGCGGTTTCTCCGACCCCCGTTCGAGTATCTTCGGACACGCAACGGCACCTGTCAAGACCGTAGCATGGGGACGGCTGTTTGAGTGTGGGGGTCTCTAGGGCCAGGCGGTGGTCCACCGCTCGCGCCGCTTGTCGCGTCCCTCTTTGGCGCCTTCGAGGTTGCGGCGTGCCCGGGCTGCCAGCTCTTCCGCCGTCGTTTCACCTTCCAGCGCCGTCGCGACGCCGATGCACACGCCTACCCAGAGCGAGATTACCTGGTTGTTCACGGTCAGCGACGTTGGTTGGCGGGTCACGTAGTGCTCGAGGCGCTCGACGAAGGTCGCTGCCCCTTCCCGGTCACATTCGAGGAGAATGAGCGCAAACTCGTCGTCGCTCAGCCGGGCTACGACGTCCGAGGCGCGTTTCGTCGTCTCTAGCACCTCGGCGATATGTCGCAGCACCGCATCGCCGCACTCTTCACCGTACTGCTGGTTCACGGACGCAAGGTTGTTCACGTCGATGATCGCCAGAGAAGCCTGAGACCCGTAGCGGCGCACGCGTCGGTGCTCCTCCCTCAGACGTAGCCAGAAGTACTGCTCGTCGGGCAAGCCTGTCACCGGGTCCGTTGCCGCCGGCGAGACCGTCCGCACAAGGCCCTTTTCGGCCGACCGCATCCGGTACATGGTAGTGGCGCAGAGCCCCAGGACGCCGGACATTATGATCAGGTTAGCCAGGGCCAGGTTAGGAACACTCCAGTTTCGATCGATCAGCGTTAGAGTGAGGGAGACGCTGACCAGGCCGAGCGCCGCCAGGAGATACCGCTTCAGCTCTCCGAACTCGGTGGTTGTCTCCGGCATCCTCGCCACAGACACGCTGAGGCGCCGGCCAACGGTTTCCCGCCAGCCCAGAGCCTCGCCAAACGAACGCCCGCGGTGGGCCGGTTCACCGGCCCCTCCATTCTGCCACTCCGGGCGCGTCGGCTGTCGTTTCTCCACTGAGGATGCCCCATTCCTTCCAAATAGAATATCGACCGTTCCAAGTATTCGTGTTGCGGGGAGGAGGTCGGCCGGCTGCCCGTTCCGAGGGCCCGCGACTGCCGCCGTCGAGCGGCATCTCAACAGGGATCTCTCGACAGGCCGCAATCGATCGGCAGGCGGCGGTTGACCGGGGCTGCTGCAGCATTGTAGCGTCTTAGCATACGAACCGTGGCGGGCGTGCGTATGATCCGGCTGAGCCGCTCTCTGATTCCTGGGCAAAGCGACGCGAAGAGCTCCGTCGAGCGCCGTCTTTCCTACCAACCGGCGCTGGACGGCATGCGGGCGTTGGCGGTTGCTGCCGTGCTGGCGTATCATGCGGGGCTGCCGTGGGCTCGGGGTGGTTTCCTGGGAGTGGACGCCTTCTTCGTCCTGAGTGGTTTCCTCATCACCAGCCTGTTGCTGGCGGAGTGGCGTTCGCGTGGGAGGATCAACCTGCCCGGGTTCTGGGCGCGTCGGGCGCGGCGGCTATTGCCGGCGCTGTTTCTGGTATTGCTGGGGGTGGGGGTGTATGCGATCGTCTTTGCGGCGCCGGACGAGCTAGGGAAGCTGCGTGGGGATGCTCTGGCGACGATCGGCTATGTGGCGAACTGGCGGCCGATATTCACGCATCAGTCGTATTTCGACCAATTTGCGGTGCCGTCGCCGTTGAGGCACACCTGGTCTTTGGCGATAGAAGAGCAATGGTATGCGGTGTGGCCGCTGATAGTTGTGCTAATGCTGACCCTAAGGCGGGGTTCCCTGCGGCTATTGCTGCCGGTGGCGCTGGTGATGCTGGCGGCGTCGGCGCTGCTGATGGCCTGGCTGTACACACCAGGTAGCGACCCCTCGCGGGTGTACTACGGGACAGACACGCGGGCGCAGTCATTGCTGGTGGGGAGTGTCCTGGCGATGCTGCTGGCGGGGCGGGGATCGATAAGCGCTGCTTGGGGGAAAGTGGTCCTTCAACTGCTGGCGATAGTGAGCGTAGTCTACATCGGCTACACCTGGGTGACGATGTCGGACGAGAGTAGCTTTCTCTACCGAGGCGGGCTGCTGAGCCTGGCGGTAGCGGTGGCGGTAGTGATAGCGGCGGTGACGCAGACGAAGAGGGGGCCGTTGGGAAGAGTGCTGTCCCTACCGCCGTTGCGGGCTCTTGGGCTCATCTCCTATGGCGTCTACCTGTGGCACTGGCCGATCTACCTGATGTTGACGCCGGACCGGGTAGGGTGGAACGGCTACGGGCTGTTCCTGGTGCGGGTGATGGTGACGCTATCCCTGGCGACGGCGTCCTATCACCTGCTGGAGATGCCGTTTCGGCGGGGTGCCTTCCGGCGCTGGCGGGCATCGTGGACACTGGCGCCGGTGGGAGCCGCAACTCTCGCCGTCG
>JBEKDP010000198.1:0-3964 GCA_050014295.1 Dehalococcoidia bacterium
TTCCAGGGGGTGTCCCCCTGAGTCCCAGAGACTTCCTAGGGTGGGAGGGTGGGAAGATCGACGCCGATGTTATCTGCAAGCGGCAGCGCCCGCTGCAGGCACCGTCGCCGGCTTGCGCCAACCGGCTGCTGGCGCAAGGATGTGCAGAGATGGACGTCTTCATGCTCCAGGTGCGGGTCACGCCCAGGGCGGCACGCGACCAGATCGTCGGCTGGCAGGACGACACCCTCCGCGTGCGCGTCACGGCGCCGCCGCTGGAAGGACGCGCCAACGAGGCGGTCCTCCGGCTGCTCGCCCGGGCGCTCGCGGTGTCTCCCAGCCGCCTTCGCATCGTGCGCGGCCAGACGCAGCGGAACAAGGTCGTCGCCGTCGAGGGGCTTTCGGAGGAAGAGGTACGCTTTCGCTTGAACGCCGAGCCGCCGAAGCTACCCGGGGCTGTCTAATAGCCGGCGATGAGTTGCTCGATAACGTACAGGATGAGGATCGCCACCATCGGCGTAACGTCGATCATCCCCATTCGGGGCACGACGCGCCGCAGCGGCGCTAGTATTGGCTCCGTGATCTGGTCGAGCGCCGATACCAGCGGGTTTCGCGCGTCGGTGACGACCCAGGAGAGGAGGGCCCGCACCACGATCGCCGCGATCATGATGTTGCAGAAGATCTCGACGAAGCGAACGAATATCATAGTTGGCGCCTAACTCCCTCCCATGGCCCGCGATTTCTCATAAGCAGCGATGAGCGCCTCGGTGACGGCGGCGCGTACCCCCGCTCCCTCCAGCACCAGCAGTCCTTCCGTGGTCGTGCCGCCGGGCGTCGTCGTCAGGTTGCGCAGCTCCGCCGGCGTCCGGCCCGACTCCTCCGCCAGCCGCGCCGATCCCAAGAACGTCTGGATCACCATCTCGCTCGCCGTCTTGCGCGGCAGCCCCAGGTGCACCGCTCCGTCGATGAACGCCTCCATCAGCAGGAAGACGAAGCCTGCGCCGCTGCCCGACACCGCCGTAGCGATGTCGATGAAGCGCTCGTCGTCGAACGCGATCGCCTTCCCCGTCGCCTCCAGCAGGCGGCGCACGCCGGCCCGCGTCTCCTCGTCGACCTCCGCCGCGGCCGTCCAGGCGCACATCCCTTCGCCGACCTGCGCCGGCGGGTTCGGCATGACGCGGACGACGGCCGGATGCTTCAGGCTCTCGCGCAGCGTCTGAATCGTCACCCCCGCCATGATCGACACGACCGTCTGCTTCGCGCTCAGGCGTCCCGCCAGGCGGGCGGCGACGGCCGGGAACTGATTGGGCTTGACGGCGAGGACCACGGTCTCCGCCCCGCGGATCGCCTTCGCGTTGTCGGCCGTCACGCTGATCTTGTAGCGCTCGGCCAGCTCTTGTCGCCGCTGCGCCAGCGGCTCGCCGACCACGATCTCCTCCGGCTCGGCGAGCTGGTTGCGGAGGACGGCGCTGATGATCGCCTCCGCCATCGTGCCGCCGCCGATGAAACCGACCTGCATGCTCCTACTCCGTTCTGGGACGCGCGGCCTCCAGCAACTCGACGCGCGGCCCGAAGATAGCCCGTCCGATCCGTATCATCGTCGACCCTTCCTCCACCGCCACCTCGAAGTCGTCGCTCATGCCCATCGATAGCTCCGGCAGGCCGAGCGCCTGGGCCAGCTCGCGCAGGCGGCGGAAGACCGGCCGCACCGCTTCCGCGTCGGCGACCTGCGGCGCCACCGTCATCAGCCCGCGCACGTCGACGTTGGGCAGCGACCGCGCCTGGGCCAGCGTTTCCGCCAGCTCCTCCGGCCGCAGCCCGAACTTCGACTCCTCGCCCGAGACGTTGACCTCGAGCAGGACCGGCGCTGGCTTCGTCGCCTGCCGGCTGATCGCCTGCGCCAGCCGCAGCGAGTCGACCGAGTGGATTATATCAAACAGTTCGAGAGCGGTCTTTACCTTGTTCGATTGCAGGTGGCCGACCAGGTGCCAGCGGGGCGTCGCCCCTTGCGCTGCCGCCGACGGAATCTTGGCCGCCGCCTCCTGCACCCGGTTCTCGCCCATGTCCCGCAGTCCGGCCGCATAAGCCGCGACGACGGCGCTCGCGGGAAAGCTCTTGCTGATGCCGACGAGCGTGACCTCGGCGGGGGAGCGACCCGCCTGGCGGCAGGCGGCGTCGATTCGCTCCTGCACGCGCCGCAGGTTCTCGGCGATCACGCTAGCCGCACTTCTCGTAGCCACAGGAGCGGCAGAGCAGGCACCCCTCCGTGTATACCAGCAGCGACCCGCACTCCGGACAGGCGACCCCCGTGCTGATGTCGCCCCTCGCCGGCAGCGCCGTGCCTCGCTTGCCCGCTGTCGGCGGCGTCTTCAGCTTCTTGCCCTCGCCGAAGCGCTCCTGCAGCCAGCGGAACACGTAGTCGACAATCGACGTCGCCTGCGGCACCTCCGGGTTGTTCGTGAACCCGTATGGCTCGAAGCGTGTGCCCCGGAACTTCCGCGCCAGGTCCTCCAGCGGCACGCCGTACTGCAGCGCCAGCGACGTCAGCACCGCCACCGAGTCCATCAGCCCCCGGATCGTCGACCCTTCTTTCGAGATGGTGACGAACACCTCGCCGGGGCTGCCGTCATCGTATAATCCGACCGTCAGGTAGCCTTCCTGCTCGCCCACGCGGAACTTGTGGGTGATTGAGTTCCGCTGGTCGGGCAGATGGCGCCGGTAGGGCTCGCCCGGCCGCAGCGACGGCGGGCCCGCCTCTCCGCCCAGCGACCGCTCGGCCGCTATCGCCTCCTGCTGCTCCGGCCCCTTGATCGTCGCGTGCGACAGCACCTGCATCTCCCGCGACTTGTCCCGGTAGATCGTGATCCCCTTGCAGCCCTCGCGGTAGGCGAGGAGGTACGCCTTTTCCACGTCGTCGGTCGTCGCGTCCTCCGGGAAGTTGATCGTCTTGCTCACGGCGTTGTCCGTGTGCCGCTGGAACGCCGCCTGCATCCGCACGTGGCACTCCGGCGACACGTCGTGCGCGGCGACGAACACCCGCTTCGCCCAATCCGGCACCTTCGGCTGGTCGCGGAGGCTCGCGCCTGCCGCCAGGGCGTCGATCAGCTTTTTCGAGTGGAAGCCGCCCTCGCGCGCCGCTCGCTCGAAGTGCTTGTTGACCTCGGTCATCTTCACGGGAGTCCGCGGCTGCTTCGGGTCGAGGAAGTGCTGGCGAGTGAAGGCCAGCGAGAAGACCGGCTCGATGCCGCCCGAGCAGTCGGCGATGATCGACAGCGTCCCCGTCGGCGCCACCGTCGTCCGCGTCGAGTTGCGCAGCCGCCGCTTGCCGCGTCCCTTGGCGTAGGTGCTCTCCTCCCACGCCGGGAAGACGCCGCGCTCGCGGGCCAGCTCCTCCGACGCCGCGTCCGCTTTCTCCTGGATGAACGCCATCATCCGCTCACCGAGCTTCAGCGCCTCCTCCGAGTCGTAGGGTATGCGGAGCTGGAAGAGCAGGTCGGCCCAGCCCATTACGCCGAGGCCGATCTTGCGCGTCTTCCTCGTCATCTCCGCGATTTCCGGTATCGGGTAGCGGTTTACGTCGATCACGTCGTCGAGGAAGCGGACGCAGACCGGTATCGTCGCCGCCAGCGCGTCCCAATCGACGTCCAGGCCGGCCAATGGTCCCTTTCCTGCCGCCTTGACGAAGCGCGACAGGTCCAGCGACCCCAGGTTGCACGACTCGTAGGGGAGCAGCGGCTGCTCGCCGCAGGGGTTCGTCGCCTCGATCAGGCCCAGATGCGGCGTCGGGTTGTCGGCGTTCACCCGGTCGATGAACACGAGGCCGGGGTCGCCGTTGCACCAGGCGTTCTCCGCCGCCTGCCGGAAGATGTCGCGCGCCCGGCGCTTGCCCCGCGGCCGGTGCGTGCGCGGATTTACCAGCGTGTACTCCTCGTTCTGCTCCACCGCCCGCATGAACTGCTCGCCGACCGCCACGGAGATGTTGAAG
>JBEKDP010000199.1:0-3935 GCA_050014295.1 Dehalococcoidia bacterium
AAGATCGCCAGCAGGAGGCCCGCTATCGCGCCCACCCGCCTTCCAGCGATCAGGCAACCCAACATGTACAGGGCCGCGCAGGAGAAAGCTCCGAGGACGATGTTGGCACCCCAGGCGATGGCGACGTGGGGCCCAAGCAGCCGATAGAGCGCGGTCAGAAGGAAAGGATAGCCGGGGGGCCACATGGCCGTATTCGCTCCCGTAAACGGGTTGATGTAGCCCAGCCCTCGGGACAGATAAATGGCGAAGTAGTGGTAGAAGAAGGCGTCGTCAGAAAATATCCGACTGTCGGTTGGGTCTGCCCGGCCGTATGTCACCCAGAAGCTGCGCACCGCGACGGCGATTGCGAAGATGGTGGCGATCCAGGCCAGGTGAACGAGGACGCGTCTGTCCCCGGCGCGGGTAGCTAGCTTCCGTAGCCTGGGAAACAGCGTCTGAACCCCCCTTACCTCTTGCACCTCATGATGCTCCTAGCCGCTTCCATCGCGAGCGCAGATACCCTACCGCTGACACCATCCCCGCTGCCGCCATCAGGGCGAACGACGGAAGCATGGGATAATGGAAGCGGGACATGCCGAAGAACGGCATCTGCCCCAGCGTAAAGACGCCCACGAAGATGAGCGGCAAAGAGACAGCACCGCGCAACCGCCGCCGGAAGGAATACAGACCGACGCCGGCAAACGCTAGGACAGCGAAATAGGAATCGTTGAGAACGTCCGCCAGGAGCTGCCGGTTCGCCAAGGGCTTGCCCGCTTCAGGCGCCTCAATCCAAACGAGGGAATCATCGTCACTTTGATATAGGTAGCGCAACTTCGACCAGGTTAGGCCCAACTCGTCTATGGGATGGGTGAACATGAAACGAAGCCCCTCGCGCATCATCACGTTGCTTGACTTGGCCTCTTGCTCGTTTGGAGGGAGGTAGCCAAACTGCTCGGTGATCGACCCGCCTGCGCCATACTCGAAGCCCCCGCTTGCCCCCTCATGATTTCCCATGTATAGGTTCACGCCGTCGTTAGTGCTTATAAAGATGAACTCCTTCATCGCGAAGTAGTTGCGTATAGACCAGGGGACGATGACCGCCAGCGCCGTCAGCATGACAACGGTTGCCCACTGGAGGGAGCGGGCCCAGTCGTGAGTGTACAACCACCAGAAGAGGCCGGCGACGAAGATGAGAAGGAGACCCTGCCCCCTCACCAACGCCGATGCTCCCACCAGCACGCCGATGACGATTAGGAGCGGCGGCCCGGGGGCGCTCTTACGTACGGCCCAGAGAATGAGCGTCATGACAGCGACGGCGAGAAAAGTGAACAGTACCTCCGAGAGGACGATGGAAGAGTAAAAGACGTGTCCGGGCAAGAGGGCGAGCGTGAGACCTGCCAGGACGCCCACTTTGCGTCCGCCTATGAGGTTTCCGATAACGTAGAGAAGCGCACAGGTGAGCGCGCCCAGGACGATATTGATCCCCCAGGCAATGGATAAGTGAGAGCCGAAGACTCTGTAGAACGCTGCCAGGAGGAAGGAGTAACCGGGGGGCCACAGAGCTGTGGCCGTCTGCGTGAAAATATTGAGGTAGCCCTTGCCTTCGGCCAGACTGGCGGCGGCTCTATCGTAGAACTGAGCGTCGGCGAAGGGGTCGGCGTGCGTATGCGCTACCCAGAGAGAGCGCGCCGTCACTGCCACGACAAAGATGACCGTGACCCAGGCCAGATGGCCCAGCTTAGCCTGTGCCTTGAGACGCGCCGGGACGGTCTTCAGCTTGAAGATCACTGATCGGAGGGCCGCTGCGGCCTATAGCCCACTGTCGGCGACGCTTGGAACCGCATCTAAACTTGCCTCAGGATTGCCCTCAGGCCGGTCGCGACCAACCGGCAGAACAACGGTAGCAGGCGGTCGCAGACGACTTGCCGGCCCCCTCCACAAGCGTGACAACCTATCCATCCGATGGTAGCACGGATGGCGTGTTCGTTCGAGCAAAGAGTCGCTTAGAACGCCAGATGGCGCAGCCACAGGTACACCGCCGAAACCACGATCGACAGCACGCAACTACCACCCCATATCGGAAGAACTCCTGGAAACCGATCCGCTCGCCGCGCCGCGAGTTCGCCACCAGCACGTTCCCCGACGCCGCTATCACCGTCAGGTTGCCCCCCAGACAAGCGCCCAGAACCAGCGACCACCAGAGCACGTTCCCCGACCCACCGCCGCTGCCCGTGCGGGCGCCCAAAGCCATCGAGCTTGACGCCGATCATCTCGACGCCGCCGGCCAGCGTCGAGTAAGACAAGAGCGCCTTCCCTTGCCGCGAGGAACCGAATACCGCCAAGCGCGAAGACGGCGGGTCGATCGCGCTTCAGCGGGGGGCCGGTAGCTTCAGAGCACGCCGGCAGCGCGGATCGTGCCGACCAGCCGGTCAGCGTCGCCGACGGACCGATAGCCCCAGACGATTGGCGTTAGTGGCACTTCCTCTCGTACGACCGGTGGGGCGGGCTCACCAACTCGCCGGCCAGCGCCTGATCGTAGACATGCGCGATCACAGCGTGGCCTGCGTCGCCGGGATGAAAGTTGTCGCCTTGATGCGACCCGAGGAAGGTATAGTCCTGGGGCGTCGAGAGCAGCTCGGGGCGTAGCTTCATTGCTGACCAGAGGTCGGCCACCGCTATCTGTCGCTTCGCCGCCTCTTCAGCGATGATCCCGCTGAACTGCTCCGCCCGCGCGTAGAGCGGGTCGCTCGGCGCCCAGCCGAGCCAGGGCACCGTGCCCGCGACGATGATCGTATCGTCGCCGGCCACGCAGTCGAGCACCGACCCGTAGATCTGCCGGAACTCGTCCGGCGACAACTGCGGGGCTGTAACAGCGTGGACCCCGAGCTCCAAAATGACAAAAACGCGGTCGTCCTTCATCGCCTGAGCTGCCAGAGCGAAGTGGAGGTCGGGGTCCGGGTCTCCCGATGCGAAGATGTGCTTCGTCTCCTGCACACCGCGCTTGTCGAGGTAGTCGGTGACCAGCGAGGCGAAGTCCTTAGACGGGCTGGACGCGTCGCCGCCTAATGTCAGGCTGTCGCCAACGAAGGCGATGCTGGCACCATCGTATGCGATATCCTTGGGCGTCAGAAACAGTGCCGCTGCGATGGCCACGGCAACTGCCAGTTGAACACGATCTCTTCCCATCCACGCGCTCCTGAATCAAACAGCGAAACCGGCGCCCCGGTGCCTAATGCTTATCATAGCCGGGAAAGCCGCACGCGGTCGATTGCGGCATGCGCAGGCGACGGACCGATGCCCTTGCGACGATGGGCGGCTAGTGGCACTTCCTCTCGTACGGCCGATGGGGCGGGTTCGCCAGCTCGCCGGCCAGCGCCTGGTCGTAGACCTGCGCAATCACGGAGTGGCCTGCGTCTCCAGGATGGAAGTTGTCGCCGTGATGCGACCCGAAGAACGTGTAGTCCTGAGGCGTCGAGAGCAGCTCTGGGCGCAGCTTCATCGCTGACCAGAGGTCGGCCACCGCTACCTGTCGCTTCGCCGCCTCCTCAGCGATGATCCGGCTGAACTGCTCCGCCCGCGCGTAGAGGGGATCGTCCGGCGCCCAGCCGAGCCAGGGCACTGTGCCGGCGACGATGATCGTATCGTCGCCGGCCACGCAGTCGAGCACCGACGCGTACATCTGCCGGAACTGGTCCGGCGACAACTGCGGGGCTGCAACAGCGTGGACGCCGAACTCCAGGATGACGAAAAAGTGGTCGTGCTTCATCGCCTGGGTTGCCAGAGCGAGGGGGACATCCGTGCCCGGGTCCAAGATTATGAAGATACGCTTTGTCTCCTGCACACCGCGCTTGTCGAGGTAGTCGGTGACCAGCGAGGCGAAGTCCTTCGAGGGGACGGACGCTACGGCGCCCAATGTCAGGCTATCACCAATGAAAGCGATGCCGGCATTATCGTAT
>JBEKDP010000200.1:0-3924 GCA_050014295.1 Dehalococcoidia bacterium
GCGGCACATTGACCGCCGTCTCTCCGGTGGGCGGAAGACTAGTCCGATAGCCGAGCTTAGGTATGTTCACAGACGAGGAACAGTCGTAGGTCCCGTTCGTCTTGATCTTGAGAGTCGTCGGCGTGTCAGCCTTTGCTGTGGTGTTCCGAGGGCTGAAGCCGCCTTTGGCGCCGATCTCGATGAGCTGGTTTCCGCCGACGATGGAGACGTTGGTCGGCGCGGTATTTCCCGCCGTCGTGCTTGTGCCGCCTCGGCTGAGCAGGACAACAGCCACGAGTGCCACAAGGGCAGCGGCAATGATGCTTGCCAGGATCGCAGGAGCTTTCGATTTCATCTTCGTCACGTCCTTATTTGGAACTACCAGTTGAACACAGGCTGAATCACACCGATCGCCGCCAAGCTGTTGAGGACATTGAACACGGCGAAAAGAATCACGAGCAGTCCAGCCGTCTTGAAGAAGACGCCCTGCTTCGTCTTCGTGCGAACGGCTAGGGAGGTGAAGCTCACCATCGCCAACGCCGGAAGCGTCCCGAGGGCGAAAAAGAACATCGTGAGAGCGCCGGCAACGAGACTGCCGGTCGACACCGCGTAGAACTGCATCGCTTGGGTGAAGCCGCAGGGCAGGAAGAAGGTCGCGCCACCGACCAGCGCCGGCGTGAAGGAGTTGGTCAGGTTGGTGGCGCCTAACGCCCGCTTCGATACGAATCTTGGCATCGACGGTTGGAGACGGCTTGACCAGCGGAACACATCCAGCAGATTGATGCCGAGCGCGAGCATGAACAGAGCGACGGCGAGGCTCAGAACAAAGGTCCCCGTCGAGTTGAGACGAAAGGCGGATCCCAGCAGGCCGATCACTCCGCCCAGGACGAGGAACGACGCGATGCGGCCGATGTGGAACAAAGCCTGCGGTCTTGTCCTGTCCCCAAACCGCGCAAACGTCGCCGATATGGAGAGTACCAGGCCACCAACGATCGCCATGCATGTCGAAAGGGACGCGACGACGCCGACGAAGAACGCCATTCCATAAGAAACGTTGTCGCCGCTCACGAGATTCACGATGCCGATCTCCTGCAGCAGCACGAAAATGGCCGCGCAGCTGACGGCGATGGGAACGGCGACGCCGAACTCGTCCCAGTTGATCTGTCTCTTGGGTGCCGTTGTCGACAGCGAGTGCTCGGAAAGGTAGGAAGATAGCTCTTCGGCGATATCGTCAGGAGGCCTGTCGCCGAAGTCCCCGCGAATCTCGACTGATTGTTTCCTCAGACTTGCCTTGGCCGAGACAACCTTCGGATGCTCCGCGAGTTCGCTCTCACTGAGCAATACGCATGCCTTGCAGTGCATGCCGTTAACGTGAAAGGTGTATGTCTGGATTGCAGCGGCAGTCATGCGTTCCCCCCACAGTGATTGTCAACCTCCCCCGATGACGAAGAAGCCTTTGTCTTGGCGATCTCAAACCTCCCTGATGTAGCGACGGCACCTTCGCACTACTACGGACGGCCCGGCTGCAACATCTTGGAATCAACGCTGCCTTGCCCCCGGCCGGCAGTTCGCCAGAGGTAGGCGAAGGAGACGAGCGAGACGGCAATGAACCCCAGAGCTAATAGCTGCGCCAACCTCAGCCCCAGGAGAGGCTCGTTGTCCAGCCTGAAGAAGCTCACGCCGAAGCGCAGAACGGCGTAGAGAAGCGCGTAGGTGGTGAAGACCACTCCGTCCCTCTTCGAGATGCGCCAGAGAAGCAAGAGGACGCCGAGAATCAGGACATCGCCGATAAGCTCGTAGCCGACAGCAGGCTGCCGCGGACCCAACCCGAAGCTGGGGCTGTTGACGTTGGCGTACACGACCGCCCACGGCAAATGCGAAGGCGAGCCGATGTGCTCGCCGTTGATGTTGCAGCCGATCCGCCCGATGGCCTGCCCCAAAATCACCCCGACGGCTCCGGCGTCGAGACCTTTCCAGATTGGCAGTCGCTTCCACATGCCGTAGAGCCAACCGCCGAGGGTTCCGCCAATGATCCCTCCGTAGACGGAGATTCCGCCCTCGTTGATGCGGAAGGCATTCCAGAGGTTGCCGTTGAGCTGTCCCCAGTTCTCGGCGACGAAGAGCGCCCGCGCGCCGATGATGCCGCCGACGACCGCCGCGAACGCTATACTGTACGAGTCGTCGTCGATGAAGCCCTTCCGCCGCGCCATCAGCACCGCGACGTAGACGCCGGCGGCGATGCCGAGGGCGATGAACACCCCGTGCCAGGCAAGCGTCAGCCCGCCGATATGGCCGATGTTCGGGTTGATTCCGATCTTGATTGTTAGGAGCCCTAACACACCACCATCGCCTCAAGGTCCCCTATATGTTGGGTTGAACGGAGTTCTCAATGCGAAACAGCCAAGTCGAGAGATAACGCTCTCCCGTGTCGGGAAGGATGACCACTATCAGTTTGCCGGCGTTTTCCGGCCGGTTTGCCACCTGTTGGGCGGCCCACGCCGCTGCTCCCGAAGAGATGCCGACGAGAATGCCCTCCTCGCGGGCCAGCCACCTGGCCGTCTCCCCGGCGTCGTCGTTGGAGACCCGGATGACCTCGTCGACGAGCTCCATTTGCAGGATGTCCGGCACGAAGCCGGCGCCGATGCCTTGTATCTTGTGGGACCCTGGACTGCCGCCGGACAACACCGGCGAGTCTTTGGGCTCGACAGCTATGGCCTTGAAGGACGGCTTTCGCTCCTTGATGACCTTGGCGACGCCGGTGATGGTGCCGCCGGTGCCGACGCCCGACACCAAGATGTCGACCTGCCCGTCCGTGTCCCGCCAGATCTCCTCCGCCGTCGTCTGACGGTGCACTTCGGGATTCGCCGGGTTCTTGAACTGCTGCGGCATGAAGGCACCGGGCGTCTGGGCCAGCAGCTCCTCGGCCTTGTCGATGGCGCCGCGCATTCCCTTCGCGCCCTCGGTAAGGACGACTTTTGCCCCGAAGGCGGCGAGGAGCTGCCTCCGCTCAATCGACATAGTGTCCGGCATCGTTAGGACGAGACGGTAGCCTCTGGCCGCGCAGACGAAAGCCAGGGCGATGCCGGTGTTGCCGCTCGTCGGCTCGATGATCTCGCTGCCCTTGTGGATAAGGCCCTGCTCTTCGGCCGCCCTGATCATGGAGAGACCGATCCGATCCTTGACGCTACTACAGGGGTTAAACGACTCGAGCTTGGCGACGATTGTCGCTGTCGAACCGGCGGAGAGCTTTCCGAGCCTGACGAGAGGCGTGTTGCCGACGAGCTCCGTTATGTTGTCAGCGATCTTTGGCATGGCTCATGTGCCCTCGCTTGTTCGGGATGACCGCGGTGCCCGTCAGATGTAGTAGGTAATAGCGGCGGGTTCGTCCTTCTCCCTCTGCCGTTCGCAGAGGTCCTCGAGGGTGACCGACCCCAAGAACCCGGTCACGATCACGCCTAACTCTGTCCAGAGGTCGCGAGCGCCGCAGTTTCCGGAGCGGGAACACACCTCGGGCCGATCGACGCATTCAACCGGCGCCAAGGAGCCTTCGAGGGTGCGGAGAATGTCCAGGATCGTGACCTCGGACGGGGGGCTCGTGAGGGCGACTCCGCCACCGGCGCCGCGAACGGTCCGCAGCAGGCCGTCCCCCTCCAGCCGGGCCACGAGGTGCTCAAGGTACTTCTTGGAGATCTCCTGTCGTTCGGCGACGTCTTTCAGGTGAACGAGGCCCTCGTCGGCATGCAGGGCGACGTCCAGCATCGCGCGTGTGCCGTATCTGCCCTTGGTGGACACTTTCATTCGCTGCGCCCCTTCGCGTCACACAAAAGCTATCGAGTTACTACCATTGTACCGGTTGGAGAATCGTTGTCAACCCCCCGCCGGACGGACGAAGCCGGATGTCCGGCATGGGCGATCAATGCAACGGGGCACCGAGGATGACAGTCT
>JBEKDP010000201.1:0-3895 GCA_050014295.1 Dehalococcoidia bacterium
GCGGGCTCACCAGCATGTACTTCAGCTCAGCACCGGACTTCAGATTGCGCAGATGGACTGTGCTGCCGAGAGACGCTATCTTCCGCGGCCCCTTCTTCTCGAACACCACGGCCTTGTTCAGCGTCCCCTCGATCTCCCGTATCCGCGACTCCAGGTGTCCCTGCGCCTCGCGCGCCGCGTCCAGGGGGGCGTTCTCGCGGAAGTCCTTGTCGGACATCGCCCGCTTCAGCTCCTCCGCCAGCTTCGGTCGCCGCGAGCGCAACTCCTCCAGCTCCGCTTCCAGGCCTGCTATCCCTTCGCGGGTCAGGGAAATGGGCCCCGCCTGCTCCACGACACGGAGGGGCGCCTTGTGCGCTCTTGCCGCCTTGGGCGGCCGGACGTTAACTGCGAAGTTGCTGGCCGTGAACCCCTTCTTCTTGGCAAAAGTGAAGAACGAACGCAGCGGCTCCAGCTTGCGCGCCGCGTCGGCGAGAGTCACGCCGAGGCTTTCCGCGTAGGTCGAGACGTCGTGGCCGCTGAGCTCGGAGAAACGTCGGTCGCCGCCGTACCAGCGGACGAACCGGTGCACCTCCGCCTGACCGTCCTGTCGCTCCTGAGGGGGAAGGCTGGCCAGGTAGCTTCCAGCCACCTCCCGTAGTGTCAGCGTCTCCTCCGATGAACTCGTCATCATCCCTCCGAATCTGATTCTAGGGACATCAGAAGGAGGTGTCAAATAGATGCGCCGGCTGCCCGCCGCCCGGCGCGATGCTATAATCGGCCCAACTTCCGCTTGGGAGAACCGATGCTCTCCATCCTCTCGCAGGGCGCCGCCGAGCTCGGCCTCGACCTCACGCCGCAGCAGCTCGACCTCTTCGAGCGCTACGCCGGCCTGCTCCTGACCTCCGGCCGGCAGGCGGGCGTCACCTCGATCGACCGCCCAGAGGAGATCGAGCGACGCCACCTCCTCGAATCGCTCGTCGTCGCCGCCGCCTTGCTCCGCGACGGCCTCCTGGACCGCCTAGCCGAGACGGCCGTCCTCGACCTGGGGTCTGGCGGCGGCCTTCCCGGCCTCCCGATCAAGGTCCTCCTGCCCCACATCAAGCTCACCCTCCTCGATGCCGGCGCCCGCAAGGCCGCCTTCCTCCACCAGGCCGTCGCTGCCATCCACTTGGACGGCGTGGAGATCGTGACGGCACGAGCGGAAGACGCTGGCCGCCAGCCCGCCTACCGCGAACAGTTCGACCTCGTCCTCGCCCGGGCGGTCGCGCCTTTGCCCGTCTTGCTGGAGCTCGCCCTGCCCTTCCTGCGGGTCGGCGGCCATCTCGCGGCGCCCAAGGGGAGCAGAGCGCTCGCGGAGCTGGCAGCCGGTCGCCGTGCGCTCGAAACCCTCGGCGGCGCCGTGGTTTCCGCCGAGCCGCTGCAGGCGCCCGGCAGCAAGTACCACCAGCGCCTCCTGCTCATCGAGAAGACCGGCCCGACGCCAGCGCATTATCCGCGCAAAGCGGGCATTCCTCAGAAGCGCCCATTGACAACGAAATGATATTGTGATAAGACAAGTTAGGGTTTCTCCCGATGCCGAGGCGCTGGCAAGCTGCTGGAATACCCGCCGATAGCGTCTGGCGAAAGGAGGTGACCGCAGCAGCTATCAAGCAGGAAGCTGGACGGCGCCGTCCGCGTGTTGCAACGCGGCACGTAGCAAGGAAGTGAGGATGGCATGACTATTAACACAAGCGAGTTCAATTCCCAACTCCTGATCAACCGCCTCATGCGCCTCGTCCGTCTGGACACGACGGTGTTCGACGAGGTCAGGCTCGACGCCAGCGCCACGGTCCCCTCGATCGTCGTGGCAGTGGTGTCGACCTTCCTGGCGGGCCTTGGCGGCTGGCTCTGGTGGTCGATGACCCAGGACTTCCCCGACAAGGGCAAGGTGCTCTTCCAGTCGCTAATCATGGGCAGCATATTCTCCATCGCCCTCTGGGTGGCCTGGCTGCTGATCGTCTACGTGCTGCTCACGCAGGTCTTCAAAGCGCAGGCCGACATGATGCAGCTCGTTCGCACCATGGGTCTTGCCGCCGCGCCGCTGGCGCTGTCCGTGCTAATGTTCATTCCCGGCCTCGACTTCGGGATTGGGCTGGCATCGCTGGCGCTGTTCTTTGGGCTCACCACCATCGCCGTTCAAGCCACGACCACGGCGTCCCCCGGCGCGGTGCTGGTCGCCAACGTCGCGGGGTTCGCGGTCTGGGCGATAGTCCTGGGGCTCCTCATCACCGGCAGCGCCTTCTTCGCGCCTGGCTTCTTCCTGATGGGCGCGGCCAACGAGGGGGTGGCCTCACTACACGGTACGATAAACATCAACTACCCCTAGCGGGGCACCCTACGGGCGACCGGCTGAGGACACGACGCGTTCCCGGCCCCGCCTGACGCTTCGAGGTAGGCCTTCGAGGGGTGCGGCCGCGGACGCGCGCGAAGTGCCGTGCCGTTCCGGTTTGTCGGACTGAAGGAGAACTAGGCGATCGCGCCCCCGCTCCTCAGCGCGGCGATCTCCCCCGCGCTGAGTCCAACCTCCGCGAGCACCTCGTCCGTGTGCTGCCCCGGCTGCGGCGTCAGCGAGCGCACCTCCCCCGGCGTCTCCGATAGCTTCGTCCCCACCCCCACCTGCCGCACCTTGCCCAGCGTCGGATGCTCCACCTCCACCACCATCTCCCGCTGCCGGTTGTGCGCGTCGGCCAGCGCCTCCCCCAGCGAGTAGACCGGCGCTGCGCACGCGTCCGTCTCCCTCAGCAGCGCGAACCACTCGTCGCGCGTCTTCGACAAGAAGCGCTCCCGAAAGCGACGGAAGATTTCTTCTCGACGCGACGGCTCGTGCTGGAAAGGCACTAGCTCCTCGCAGCCCAGCACCCGGCACAGGTTCGCGAAGAACTGCGGCTCCAGGCTCCCCACGCTTATCCAGCCGCCGTCCTTCGTCTGGTAGACGTTGTAGCAAGGCGCACCGCCGTTGAGCAGCGCCTCGCCCCGCAGCGACGACTCCCCGCTCGCCAGGTTCTGCCCCACGAACAGCGCCAGCAGGTAGAGCACGCCGTCGGACATGGCGATATCGACGTACTGTCCGCGACCCGTCCGCTCGCGCGCCAGCAACGCGGCGAGGATCGCGTAAGCCGCGTGCAGCCCTCCCGCCGCGAAATCCGCGATCACGTTCAGCGGGATCGCCGGCGGCTGTCCCGGCCAGCCGATCATGCCCAGCGCACCGCCGATCGATATGTAGTTGATGTCGTGCCCGACCATCCCCGCGTACGGCCCGTCCTGCCCGTAGCCGGACAGCGAGCAGTAGACGATCCGCGGGTTGACCGCGCTCACCGCCTCATAGTCGACGCCGAGGCGCTTCACCACGCCGGGTCGGAACCCCTCTAGCACCACGTCCGCCGTCTCCGCCAGCCGGAAAAAGACCCGCCGCG
Source organism: Dehalococcoidia bacterium (assembly GCA_050014295.1). Lineage (GTDB taxonomy): Bacteria > Chloroflexota > Dehalococcoidia > DSTF01 > JALHUB01 > JBEKDP01. The sequence goes on from JBEKDP010000201.1 coordinate 3,432, forward strand.
CCTCCTCTTGCTGCAGATCGAGCACGATGCTCCGCTTGTTGCGCCCCAGCGGGTTGTACGCCCTCGCTCTGTCGAACGCCTCGGCGTCGACGACCTGCTCCGCGCGCAGCCCGCCGCGCAGCCTTTCCGGCGGCGCCTCGACGACGATCACGTCCGCCCCGAGGTCGCCGAGGAGCATCGTGCAGAACGGGCCGGGCGCCAGGCGGGAGAGATCGAGGACACGGATTCCTTCGAGTGCCATCATCGCAGACACCTCCGATCGTGGGGCATGGTTCCCCCGGATGATCGTCCAGCCCCGAAGCGAGTGTCAAGAGCCTGCCGCCAACAGTAGCCTCGTCCCCTCCACCCACGCGTCGAAACGCGCAAGTTCCGGCACGCCGCACTCCTAAGCCGCGAGAGAGGAGTGCAGAGGGGATGCTCCCCTCTGCCAGGGGTTCAGGGGATGTGCCCCTGATTCTTAAAGA
>JBEKDP010000202.1:0-3884 GCA_050014295.1 Dehalococcoidia bacterium
GGCTAGTAGACGGGCGAACGCGCCGCCGAGCTGGGCGCCACCACAGGGGGCATCGGCGGCCCAGGATAACCGTACGCTACTACCTCCGCAGACTCGATTCGACCCGGGTCAAGCGGGGTCAGTTCCTTGGAAACGTAGACCGAGCCGCGCGGCTCAATCCAACTGTCCTCGCACTGCCCTCCCGCGGGCTTGCCGTCGCCGTCCCGCAAGATGAAACACAGCAAGTCGACCCGCATCCCGCTATCGCTAGGATTTGAGAGCGTAGCGGAGACCCTCACGTGGCCCGAAGCTGTCCGTTGACGGGCGACGTTCTTGACGGTCATGGGAGAACGGGCATAGGTGGAGGTTCTTCCGCCGAAGCCCTCGACCTTGACATCGGTCGTATCCTCGTCGTCGAGCGGCAGTGTGAACGTAAACAAGGCCTTCTTCCCCGCAGGTATTACGCCCGTTCCGTCCACCGGACAGCTTGATCCCATAGACAGGCTTCCCGCAAAGCCGCAAATACTAGCGGTGGGAGAACTCACGAGATACGCCATGACCCACGTTGATTCGAGGTCGTTCTGAGAGGTGTTCGTCACCTCGCCGACGACTTGCAGCTCGCGTCCCTTGTCGGTCTGAACCACCTTCGACGTGTAGTCAAAGGGTGGCGAAGACACCACAGTGTCAATCTGGGTGTTGGGCTCGACAGCGCTAAACAGGAAAGAGCCGTCAAGCGGCGGGTCGAAGCCCATGGTGAACTGTATGACATCACCGGGCTCGAAAGCTACGGCGCGGAACGGCATTTGCATCGATATCCCGCGTACTTCTCCAGAGGAGGCGATGTTGACGGCGCATACATCGAAGGTGACATAGGTGCCGGGCGAATCGTTGCGAGCTTCAACGAGGATGGCTTTCCGGGCCGGAAAGCTGGGGCGTAAGGCCTGACGGTCAGAGGGGATAGCTGATATGGCTGAACAAAACCGGTTCCGTTCGTGGAGGGGGCAGGCAGAGAGACAAAGTAGCCCTTTTGCCCAGGCAAGATGACGGCCGGGCACGTATTGAGGGCCATGAGGGGGCCAACGGTTTTGCCCTCGGCATCGAGGATGGTACCTATGATGCTCGCATGCTGTAGCACACCCGGACCAAAATTCGTGACTTCGCCGATCCAGGGGCCGGTGGGCCCCTGCTGCTCGACGCGGGTGACGCAGGTGGCGCCGAGGAGCAGTAAAGGCAAGCTGAGCAATGGGACAAGTGTGAGGAATCTCATCGTATGCCTCCCGGCGGGGGACACATTCTTACGGGATCATAACGCTTGGGCGAGGCGAAAGGTTAACGCGGGCCGGCAGGGAGCGGTGCTACGAGGGGATTATGTCGAGTTGGTTGCCAAGCGCCGTGGCGGTCTGCTCGACGGCGCCCACGGGCAGCTCCAGCGTATAGCGGGTGTGGCGAGGCGCCATTACCAGGCGCCACGGCTTGACGTTGACCGCCGTCTTGAGAACGCGGCCTTCCTTGTCAGCGAAGACGACGTCGATGGCCATCCGCATGAAGAACATGTGGATGGCGCCACCCGGCACCAGGACCAGTCCTTCGCCGGGCTCCAGATGACGCCGGTTGAGCAGACCGACGAGGCGCGAGGAGTAGCGGTCGGCAAGGCGCGCACGATCGGCAAGCTGCGTCGCTCTCGTCGTGTTCTCGATGCGAACCGTTCCCGGCATGCGGGTCACGACTTGGTGAAGGTCTCGTAGAGTTGAATTACGGCCGGACCCATTATGACGATGAACAGCGTAGGGAGGATGCACAGGACGAGCGGGAAGACCATCTTCACCGGGGCCTGATTCGCGGTCTCTTCGGCCCGCTGGCGGCGACGAGTGCGCATTTGCTCCGACTGCACTCTCAGCACCTGGCCGATGCTCGTTCCCAACTGCTCGGCCTGAACGATGGCGTTGACGAACATGACCAGGTCGGCGACGCCGGTCCGCTCTCCCAACTCTTTCAGCGCTTCGGCGCGCTGACGCCCCATGCCGATCTCGCGCAGCGTCACGGACAGGTCGTCGGCGAAGGGGCCTTTCACCTTCTCGGCCACGCGCGCCAGGGCTGCGTCCAGCCCCAGCCCCGCCTCGACGCAGGTGGTTATGAGGTCGAACGCGTCGGGTAGGCTCTTGGTGATCGCCGTCTGCCGCTGCCGCACGCGACTGGAGAGCCACATGAACGGCAGGTAGCCGCCGACGCCTGTCAGGATAACGGTCAGGCCGAGCGTCTTGGTCCCAATCGCGCCGCTGCTGGCCATCGACATCGACAGCCCCAATCCGCCGAATACGGCGGCTCCGACGGCGCAGACTACGAGAAAGCCCTCGGCGGTGATCGGGTCGCCAGCGCGTTCCAGCTTGCGTCTGATCCCTGAGAGTATCCCCACTGGAAGCATTGAGAACACCTTGCCCGCCATGCCGTCCAGAAGCGGCCCGAGAACGCGATCTCCGAACGACGGCATCTTTTCAGCGGACTCACGGCCGCGTGACGCCGCGAGGGTGGCAAAGCGGACGCGTACTGCGTCAGGGGACGGCGTGCTGAACGCCATCAAGAAGACCATGACGGTCAAGAATACTGCCGCTGCGGCTAGTAGCGCCATCTTATCCCCCGTTAGACCTCAATGTTCAGAATGCGACGGATGATCAGGATGCCCATTCCCTCCATGATGGAGGCAGCAACCAGAGCCAGCCGGCCGCTGTTTGTAGTAAATAGAGTTGCGATGTAGGTGTCCCCCATCATCTTCCCTAGAATCAGCAGGATACCGATGATGACTATGGGCAAGCCACCGACGACGTAGCCGGACATCTTTTGTTGCGAGGTAAGGGTACGCAACTCGCCCTTGATGCGAGATCTCTCTCGCATGGTGTGTGCCACCGTGTCGAGGATCTCGGCGAGGTTGCCGCCGACCGTGCGCTGAATCAGGATCGCGGTGATGACGATGTCCAGGTCGTTGCTCCCGATTCTATCGTTCAGGGCGACCAGCGCATCTTCGAAGCTGGCCCCGACGTTGATGTCGTTAATCGTGCGCTTGAACTCGACCGACAGCGGGTCCTTGAGCTGCTCTGCGGCCAGGTCCATGCTTTGAAGGAAGCCGAAGCCGGAACGCAAGCAGTTGGCGACAAGGGTGAGCGCCTCCACCAGCTGTTCGTCGAACTTGAACAGTCGCGAGCTTATGCGCCGCTTCACGTACATGCGGGGCAGGAAGAAGCCGACCACTCCGGCGGCGATCCCCGCCAGCATTCCGACGGTTCCCCGGCCGCTCGCATACATGACGACGGCGAACAGGAGCAAGGCCACAGTAATGCGCAGGGTCAGGTATTCGCCGACGCGGAGCCCGAGGTTGGCCCGCTCCAGATCACCGGCGACGCTCTCCGTCCACTCTTTTCCCGAAAGCAGCGAGCCAAGGATAGGAAGACCGCTCACTTCGGCGTTCTTCTTTAGGGCGTGCTCGGAGGATGGTCCGCCTACTGGTGCATGACTGATAATGCTCTGTAACCGGGCGCGCACGCGCTTGTCTCCGGTGTTCACCGTCGAGACGTAGAACAAAATGAACAGCATTACGACGGTTATCAACACAGACAAGGCGGCGGCTAAAGCGAGAACATTCATACGCTCACCACCCAGAAGCCCCGAAGATGTCCTGCGGGAGCTGTATGCCGGCCATCTTGAACTTCTCCGCGAACTGCGGATGGATGCCCGTGAAGTGGAAGTCACCGACTACCCGCCCCTCGGCGTCCATGCCCCGCTGCTCGAAGCGGAAAAGGTCCTGCATGGTGACCACTTGCCCTTCCATACCGGTAATCTCACAAACGCCGGTAATCTTTCGCGTGCCATCGGGCATGCGGGCGATCTGAACGACCATGTGAATGGCGGAGGCC
>JBEKDP010000203.1:0-3884 GCA_050014295.1 Dehalococcoidia bacterium
ACGTCGTGAGACAGTTCGGTCTCTATCCGGCGTGGGCGCAGGAGGCTTGAGGGAAGCTGTCCCTAGTACGAGAGGACCGGGATGGACAGACCGCTGGTGTGCCGGTTGTTCCGCCAGGAGCACCGCCGGGTAGCCAAGTCTGGCAGGGATAAGCGCTGAAAGCATCTAAGTGCGAAGCCCCTCCCAAGATGAGGCCTCCCATCCGCGAGAGCGGAGTAAGACCACGGGTAGACTACCCGTTGGATAGGCGGCGGGTGTAAGCACGGCAACGTGTTTAGCTGAGCCGTACTAATGGTCGAGGGCTTGACCTACATTAATCTCTGCGCGCAATGCGAAGCTACCAGTTCAGTTAATTGGCAACGCGGGATGGAGCAGTGGCAGCTCGTCGGGCTCATAACCCGAAGGTCGGGGGTTCGAATCCCTCTCCCGCTACCAATAAAACCAGCGGTGGGGGCCAGGCCTGGCTTTCGCCGAGAGACGCTCTCGCTTGAGGGCACCTTTTCAAATCGGATATTGCGTTCTGGTGGTCAGAGCGAGGTGGTCCCACCCGTTCCCATCCCGAACACGGAAGTGAAACGCCTCAGCGCCGACGATACTTGGGGGGCAACTCCCTGCGGAAAATAGGCCACTGCCAGGACACTAAGAGTCCTTCTTCGGAAGGACTCTTCCCTTTTGTGCGGCGGCCTCTTCGCCCGGACCAAAGGCCAGGCTACGTCTGATTGCTTGACGGCGCGGGGCCTCCCCGATAGGATCGAAAGGCCTGCCGAAGCGTGGGCGATTAGCTCAGTTGGTTAGAGCGTCTGGTTTACACCCAGAAGGTCGCAGGTTCGAGCCCTGCATCGCCCACCAGAACCCCTTCCAGATTCACTTTCCACACTCTGACGCTGATCAATGCATCAGCAGACCATATCAAGCCAATCCGCGAACTGAACAATCGTCTCAAGCACCCCGAGAGCAGTCACACTATATGGCGAAGCTATGCCCTTCCCGGGAGCAGAGTCAGGACATCTCAAGAGACTTGCAGATAGGTCTGTTGCCGCGAGACTTCTCTATGATCTACCACCAGACTACAACGACTAGACATTCGCGGCAGGATCGCCAGCCACAAGCAACGACACCTTGAAAAGCGGATTGAGGCGCTCGAAGAGAAGCTCGCCGCACTCGAGAAGGAAATCGCGCTCGCCAACGGCTCTTCGCAACTCCTCTCGTGCACCTGCTATAATTGGCCGCGTGATTGAACTTCCTCCTGCACCAGGTGATCTCGAAGGGCGAGAGAATGCAGCCAGTTCCCGCTCAAACCGGCGTTTCCCCGTCCGATTCAGCTTGAATTCATGGACGGCCATCGCCTTTGTCACGATAATGGCGTTCGCCTTCGCGATCCGCGTATTCAAGCTGGATACCATCCCAGCAAACACGACAGCAGACGAGACAGGCTCCCTCCGTGACGCTTGGCATGTGCTCGCCGGTACGGGCCCAGGCCCCTTCGGGTTCGACTGGACGGGATTGCCGGCCTTCAACGTCTACACGATGGCCGGCGTGATGAAGGTCTTCAGCGAGAGCGCCGTTTTCGGCATCCGGATGTACCCGGTGCTGCTCAGTGTGGGCGTCCTCGCAGCGTTCTTCTTCCTAGCGCGCGAATCGCTCTCACGCTGGGCAAGCCTCCTCGCGATGTTGCTCCTCGCCTCGAACGTCTGGTTCCTCAACTTCTCGCGCACGGCGTGGCCAAACATGAACAGCAGCGTCTTCGCGATGGGCGGGGCGTTGATGCTTGCACTGGCGATTCGCAAGGGCAAATGGTACTGGTACGCGGCCGCCGGCGTGTTTGCTGCACTCGGCCTCTACGGCTACTTCTCAGGACGAATCATCGTCGCGCTCTTCGTCGCCTACCTCCCCGTCGCCCTCGCGCTAAACTGGCAGAAGAGGCGGGAGATTGTCAGGGGGTATGGCATCCTCCTAAGCGTATCTTTTCTGCTGTTCCTGCCCCAGATCAAGCCTTTACTCGATACTTGGCATGTCGCGAACGGACGCATCACCACTACGACTATCTTCCACGTGGTCAAGCCATACTACGGGGAGACTAACCTCGTGGAGATAATTGTCAGGCAAGTAGTATGGGCAGCACGCGGTTTCATCCTGATCGACAATGACGGCATCATGCAGCATGGGAGTCTGTGGCCGCGTTACATCGAGCGGGGTCAAGGCCTGCTCGACCCGTCAGTGCGCATTCTCTTCCTCCTCGGCCTGTTCGTCGCGGTCTGGAGATGGCGGAAGACGTCTTTATGGTGGCTGATGTTCCTGGGGCCAGTATTCACCATCCAGGTCCTGAGCGCAGAGACTCCCGACGCCGCTCGCGGCATCATCGTCGCGCCGTTCATGTTTCTGTTCGTTGGCGCGGGGATTGACTTCATTCTGATCGCCGGCAAGCGCATCAATCGTTTTCTTCGAGGAGCTTCCGTCGGTACAGCCAGCATCGCAGCTGTCTGCGTGCTTCTGTTCGCAGGACGCGACGTTCACCAATACTTCCATTGGATAGGCACCGACGACGCTCTAAACGCGCGCCGACCTGCAATAAGTCATGAGGTCTATTCGGACTGGCAGCTGTTCGAGCGAGTAGCCGCCAGCCAGAGCTCAAAGCCGTTTGACTTCTATGACTACTGCGTGCAGCAACAACTGCCTGCCGATGACTCATCAGCGACCGGAAGGCTCTGTCACGATACCGCTCCAGAGGCGATGGGAGGAGGCTGGAAGAGGGATGTGGCGGGTCGAGACGCACAACGCGTTGGCGATTTACGACTGCTCTCAGACGCACTGTCGAAGTATCGCTCCAAGTACGGCTCTTTCCCGAACACTAACCTAGTCATCGAGCCCGTTTGCCTGTACGGCCAAACAAATGCAGGCTGCGATCTGTTCGAATTCCTAGAATCCGTGAGCCAAAGCCGGAACTTAGAGGAGCGAACCAAGACTTACTGGTACATGTCGGACGGCAACAGTTACGCTCTGTACGCCTCACTAGAAGCTGCGCCTCCCGGCGGCTTCCCATGTGCGATCCCGAAAGCGCTTGCCAACAAACCCAATCTCTATTGCATTAAGGGTCCATGACGAACCCTCCCGCTCGTAAGCGCTGCTTCACGCGACTCCGCACCGAAACAACTACCGCGCAGTCCCTCATTTCCAGATGATGCCTTCCGCGTTTTCGCTCTGGGGTGCTGAATCTGATGCACAGCGCTCAGGCTCAGATGCTTTACACCCAGAAGGTCGCAGGTTCGAGCCCTGCATCGCCCACAAAAACGCGCTCCGGACTCCTGACGAAAACCGATAGCTGCTCGCCACGCCCCGAGTCGCCGACCGTCCCCGCTTCATCCCTTCTCACACGTATCAGTTGAGACAGCCGAAGCGGACTGATATAATCCTTCTCACTTACAGCAACGGCCCCGCGCCCACCGAAAGACACGACATGGACTCCGAAGCGGAAGACCACGCGCCTCAGCCGCAGGCGGCGCCGGCCCAGCGGGCGAAAGACTGGCTCACCCGCTTGCCGAAGTCGACATCTTGGGGCGCCGCCGGCTTCGTCGGGGTGATGGCAGTCGCTCTGGGCGTGCGGCTCTTTCGGCTGGGCACCGTCCCCGCCAACCTGACCGCGGATGAATATGGCTTCATACGGCTGAGTTGGCACATCCTCGCCGGCACCGGACCCGGCCTTTTCGGGTTCGACGGGACACCTTCGCCGGCGCTGGGCACCTACTACATCGCCGCGACGGAAAAGGTGTTTGGCGAAACCATCATCGGCGCGAGGATGTGCCCCGTACTCCTGAGCCTGGGGACACTCGTGGCCTTCTTCTTCCTCGCCCGCGAGACGCTGTCCTATCTGGCGAGCCTGCTCGCCG
>JBEKDP010000204.1:0-3862 GCA_050014295.1 Dehalococcoidia bacterium
TCATGGTCGGGCTCGGTGAGGAGCCCGAGGAGTTGCGAACGGCAATGGCCGACCTCCGCTCGGTGGGCTGCGATATTCTCACGCTTGGGCAGTACCTGCGTCCGAGCGCCAGGCACCTGCCGGTGGCGCGCTTTTACCCACCGGCGGAGTTCGAGGGACTGGCGGCGGCGGCGCGGGCGATGGGGTTCCGTCGCGTTGAGGCGGCGCCGCTCGTGCGGAGTTCGTATCGCGCGGGTCGCCATTTGTGCGAAGTGACCTAGGGCACCCCTTCAGAATCGGCACGTTCCTGCCGATAATTACTAGGAACGGGGAGTCGCTGCGGTTCTGGCGCCCATTTCCCCGCCACATCGGCGCCTGCCGTCGCAACGGCTCCCCGTTCCGCCACACCCACTCCTCCACCAACTCTTAACGTAGTCTAGTTCCGGAATGATAATGCGTCAATAGGACTGCGCGCGCTTGCGGCCGGGCCGCCGTCTGAGGAGCAATCTCCCCATCGCCACAAGGGAAGCACCGGCCCACAGTGCGGCGATGGGCTCGAGAGGAAAGTGGAAGCGCTCATCACCGAAGAAGACGACGCCGAAGAGCAACGTCCAGTAGACGACCACGCCGAGCAGCAGCGCCTTCCCGGGGTCGCGCAGCGAAAACCACGCGGGCAAGCCGAGGATCGCCAGCGCCAGCACGACGCGGTAGTAGTCGTTGCCGAGCGTCGACAGCTTGTTGGCTTCGCCAGGGTCTATCGTAGGCGCGGTCAACTGCAGCCAGCGGATGCCGGAGCCGTCCGCCTTGTAGAGGACGCTCAGCTTCTTCGGGATGAGCTGAAGGTCCTGAAAGGGGTGTTCCCTGATGAAGGTCAGCGCCTCGCTGAGCGCCTCATTGCTCGTCTTGACCTCTTTCGCGGGATTGTAGAGGTTGACGTACTCTTGTCCGACGACCGAGAAGTCCGCGATCTTGCCATCGGCGCCCTCGTGATGTCCTACCCACAGCGCCTCCGTCGCGCTCGACGAGATGAGGATAGGCGCCCTCATCCGGACGAGGTTTCTCGCCGTCCACGGCCCGATGACGAGCGCCATCCCCAGAACTAGCACGGCCGAATAATCGAGAGCCGTGCGCCACGAACGCCAGCGAAGGGCCAGCGCCGGCGCCACGACGGCGAACAAGAGGACGGCCTCGCCGCGGACAAGCGAGGCGCAGCCGAGCGCCACGCCGACCAGCGCCAGATGCCACAGCCGGGGCGGCTTCGACGCAAGCAGCAGGCGGACGACGAGCACCAGGCTGAGCACGAACAGGGTGGTGAAAAGCGTCTCCGTCATCGTCTGGCTGGTGAAGAACACCTGATTCGGGAAGAGCGCCAGCAAGAGGGAAGCCGTCAGGCCGGCAAGGCGGCCGAAGACCCGGCGCTTAGCAGATAGAGGAACACCACGGTCAGGCTGCCGAGAACGGCGTTGAACAGGCTGGAGACGAGAAGGCTATCGCCGCTGAGGCGGTAGAAGGGCGCCAGCGCCAGGGGGTAGCCGGGCGGCCAATGCACCGTCGGCTTTCCCTGAAAGTCGACGTAGCCGTCGCCAGCGGCCAGGGCCTGTGCCTGATAGTCGTAGATCGTCGCGTCGTAGCGCCAGGCGGCCCGCGGGCTGGCGTCGGCGTGAAGGGACCAACCTACGCGAATGGCCAGCGCCAGCAGGAAGACGAGAAACACCCACACGTAAGGGTTGCGAGACAGCCCGAGCGCGACCTGGACGGCGGGCGAAGGCTGGTTGACTTCGGCGCCGGCGGGTGTTGCTCCGATGTCTTCGGACGAGGAAGAGCCCAAGAAATGATGCTCCTTCTAGAGTTACCTTGTCATAATAATGCGGCGACGGCTCGCGGGACAATGTTGGCTTGCCCTCCGAGCGAGGCGCTGGGGGTCGAGGTTTGATTCGCTTCCGTGGGTTGGCTATACTCTGCGAGGGGCCAGCGTAGCTCAGTGGTAGAGCAGCGGTTTCGTAAGTCGAATCGGACGGTTTGCAGCCGTCCGTAACCGTCCGCGTTAGATTCGGAATTCCCCTCTTATGTCCACCTTAGTCCACCCCAAAACGCGTCAATCCGTCGGCGTGGCTGTCAAATTGGCTGTCAAACATCGTCGGGTGCGAATGCACGCGATAGGGGCATTGACACGCCCGGAAGCGCCGCCGGAGCAGCGGCGGGAGATCGCACGCAAGGCGGCGGCGGCTAGGTGGGCAAAGCGACAACCATAGGGGTTGACAAATGGCAAGATCGGTGGCAGAATTGCCTAAGAACTTGCCATCGATCTTACTCTGGGCTGAGGCAAGAAGTTCACGGAGGTCACCATGGTTGTCCGCCTCGATGATGCTAAGCCCGTCTTATCACCGTTGTTTGACCAGCTGTGGGATTGCGTTACATCCGCCATTGCGGACTATCACAAACTGCCCGCCGATGAGCGCTTGCGGCACACGCGGAGAACAAGATCGAGCCTGATCAACGACTACATGGTCGACAATGCCAAGAAGGCGTTCGCTTCGCGCCATCCGGCAATAACGTTCCCCACCATCCGCGGCAGAACCTTCATGATGATCGGCAACGAGTTCCGCGTGGCATTTAAGAAACTCGATTCGCGCAAATGCACCCGAAACATCCCAACGCAACAGGCACTTGCTTTCGTCAATCAGTTACAGTTCCCCGGCCTCTCCATGACGAACGTCGTTGTCGGCTATCAGTGGAATCTCCTGCAGACAGCGGCGAAGGGTGTGTTTATTGCTTGTCCGGTTGGGCAACGCAATGAGTGGGACATCGAGATTAAGGCTCCAATCGTCAAACCTGTTGCTCGTATTCCCGACTACCTAGAGAGGTCCGAGCCCGAAGTCAAGGTGAAGCCGAAGCTCGGCGCTGGCGAAGGGATAGCTCAGGGGGTGCAGAATGACGAATGAGGGGACAGGCGTGAATCCCGAGATGATTGTCGTAGCTCGGCAGTCACGCGGGCTGGCGCAAGGTGAATTGGCGGAATTGCTTGAGGTTACGCCGAGCACGCTCTCGCGCTTAGAGAGCGGTCTTCGGGATGTCTCGGCCCCTATGCTAAACCGCCTCGTTGTAGCACTAGACTATCCCGAAGACTTCTTCCGCCAGAGGGACGCAGTCTTGGGCTTCGGCGTAAGCGCGATGTTTCATCGCAAGCGGCAGAGCATCGGCAGTCGAGCGCTGGACAGAATCCATGCACAGATCAACATCCGTCGTTGGCACCTATCACGGCTGCTTCGATCTGTAGAACTGCCGGACGTACGAATCCGGATGGTCGACCTCGATGACTTCACCGGCGATATTGAGGATGTGGCACGTGAACTGCGCGTTGCGTGGCGTTTGCCGCCCGGCCCCATCAGCAACGTGACAAGAGCCATCGAAGGCGCCGGCGGAATAGTGATCCCCTTTCCATTCGGCACTCGACTGATCGATGCGATCAGCGAATGGCCACCAGGCATGCCGCCGTTATTCTTCATAAATACGGACCTTTCGGGTGATCGACTTCGATTCACCCTGTGCCATGAACTGGGGCACCTCGTCCTGCACCAAGACTGGCCCAATCCGGAAATGGAGAATCAAGCCAACCGATTTGCTGCCGAGTTACTCATGCCCGAGAGAGAGATAAGGCCCTATCTTGACAATCTCTCCCTGCCAAGACTGGCGGCCCTCAAGGAGTATTGGAAGGTCGCTATGTCGGCGCTTCTTAAACGAGCGACCACACTGGGGACCATTACCGCCCGCCACGCCCGAAGCCTGTGGATGCAGATGGGCAAGGCGGGGTATCAGACACGCGAACCGGTTGACGTTCCCATTGAGCAGCCCACGCTCTTCCCTGAGATAGTGGACATGCACC
>JBEKDP010000205.1:0-3856 GCA_050014295.1 Dehalococcoidia bacterium
CGGCGACTAGTGTGTCCAGCAGGCGGTCAATCATTCCGACGAGGCGAATCCGATAATTCTGGAACGGGAAGTACCATTCCCGGTCCCAGTGACTATGCGAGACTACCACCAGCTTCCACTTGCCGTCCTTGCCCGTGGTCACCGTCTGGCGTCCTTCATCGCCGCCGCCAGCCGCCGCACCGCCTCTTCGATCTGGTCTTCCTTTACGAAACTAAACGCGAGGCGAACGTGCCGCCTTCCTGCCTCGGCGGCGGTCAATCCGGGCTGACTGGGGAAGAAGGCTGCTCCGGGCACGTAGGTGACGCCCTCTCTGAGCGCCGTCTCCCCGAGCACCGAAGCATCGATCCCTTCCAGAAGCTCAAGCCACACGAAAAAGCCGCCCTCGGGGGCGCTCCACCGAGCGTACGCGGAGCAGTGGCGCTCCAGGGCGCGCAGCATGAGATCGCACTTACGACGGTAAAGATCGCGGAGCAAAGGGATTTGCTTCTCCAGCGCGCCGGCGCGCGAGTATTCCGCCACCGTCCGCTGAACCCACGGCGAGCCTCCGACATCGAAACGCATTCCCAGCAGAGCACCAACGTACTCCGGCTGAGCAAGAACCCATCCCACGCGGAGGCCGGTCGCAATCGTCTTGCTGAACGTGCCCAGCTTCAGCACTCCGCGCCCCTCGGCGAGGGAGAAAAGCGACGGCGGCGGCTCCCGGGAAAACGCCAATTCGCCGTAGGCATCGTCCTCCACAACCAGCAGCCGACGGTCTCGCGCCATCTCCACAACCGCCTGCCGACGCTCCGAACTGAGGGTAACACCCGAAGGGTTTTGGAAATTGGGGATCGTGTAAAGCATTTTCGCCCGCCGGCCCTCTCGCAGCAGCCTATCGAGCGTTTCCGCCAGCAACTCCGGCAAAAGCCCCTCTCGGTCGACCGGGACGGCGACAATGTCGGCGAGGCAAGAACGTATCGTCCGCAAGGCCCCCGGGAACGTGGGACCTTCCACCACGACTGTATCCCCGGGGTCAAGAAAGGTCTCGCAGACCGTAGCTAAGGCGCCGGCACTGCCATTTCCAAGCATGAACCACCCCGGTTCAACGGCCACTCCCTCCCGACTGCTCAACCAAGCGGCGAGCCACTCACGCAGTCCCAGATAACCCTGGAGACCACCGTAGCGGAGAGCGTTTTTTCCGTCTCGCTCCAGCACTACGCGTGAGCAATCTATGAGCTCGCCGGTTGGTAGCGATTCCGGGTCAGGTATCCCGCCCGTGAGCTCGATGGGAGCGACGGCGGAAGTTGCCGCAACAGGCGCTCCCCAGGCCGATGAGCCGAGGGCACGCGCCCGCCGAGACAGGCTCTCTCTCAATAGCGCCTCTTCCCAGTTGCCGGCCTGAGCGGACATGATCGATCTCCCGTTCACGTCGGAAGACAAGAACTCGACCCAGTATACTGTCTCCGGTTCCTGCCGGCCAACGGACCGCCCGTTCGTACCCGCCGCCGGAGACTCCGATGTTGATCGTCCTTCTTCGCCGTGGTAAACTCACGTTCGATGCCGGCAGACGCGCTTGTTCTGCCGTTTTTGCCCTCAGCGAAGGTATCGCGCAAAGGCGCGGTGCCGGCCCGGCAAATGCCGCGGCGTCAGGGCAAGCAGCCACACTGCGGCGTGCGGTGGGCGTAGCCGAGCGGTTTAAGGCGCCAGGTTGTGGCCCTGGAGATCGAGGGTTCGAATCCCTCCGTCCACCCCAAGGTTGTAGCCGTCCCAGATAGCCCGTCGGACGGCCTGAATTAGGAGTTAGCCGTGGTCCTCTTCACATTCCCCCGCCGGTTCGCCGCCCTGACATGGTCAGCAGCGCTTCTCGTTCTACTCGTCCTTGCGTTGGTCGCCGGAACTGCATGTGGCGGCAGCTCAGACAGTAACGCGCAGAAGGCGATCGAGCGGCTCTTGGAGATCGGCCAGACCTCCGGCACGTCCACTACCGTTTCTTTCGGCAAGCTACCCGATGGGCTGCCGGACGGCGTCCCCGCCTACCCGGACTCCACGTTGCTGGCATCCACCCTGACCACCGGAAGCGGTCAAAAGGGATTCGGCATCTTGCGCGACACCGGTGACCCTTTGGACAAAGTATATCAGTTCTACGAGGATGCTCTGGACAAAGCGCCCTGGCAAATTACGCTTTCCAGCTCTCCCCAAGACCTCGGCGGCATCCAGTTCGCAAGTGCGGATGACCCCAGCCTGGTGGGTACCGTGGTCATCCAGCCTGCGCTAACCGATGCGGGACGCCTCACGGTTTTCCTGTCCATTCAGACCGTTTCTACGGAGCCGACGAGCACCGCGACGCCGTTCCAGCTAGGTTCGAGCAAGGCCCTGCCGGCGGGATTCCCGGCCCAAATACCCGTCTACCCCGGCGCCACAATCACAGATACCGCCTGGGCCCGCTCTAGCGGCGCTCTCCAGTGGCAGGTCGTCTTCCTCGTTCAGAAGGCGCCTCAGGACATTCTCGACTACTACCGAACGGAGCTCACGGGCAGAGGATTTACTGTCACGGATGCGCCATCGCAAGGGGGAGCGTCGATCCTAACCATAGCGAACAACCTGGCGCAGCCGCCCTGGAGCGGTACCATCGCGGTAAGCCTGTTTCAACAGGATCCCAGCTATGTCCAGACGACGCTCCAGTTGACGATAGGTTCCACGCCCACGCCCACAACCACGCCAAAGCCGTCGACAACGACGACCCCGTAAGGCTCCGTCGCTTTGGAAGCAGGGCACCGCCCCTGGGGTACCCTTCTTCCGCTTGGTTGTCGATGGGTAAGGGCTGTGATAGACTGTCGAGACGGAGGCAGAGCGCGCCGCGCTCAAGCACGATTCGCGGACTAGCGGTAGACCGCGCCTGTAGCTCAGCGGAAAGAGCATCGGTCTTCGGAACCGAGGGTCGGGGGTTCGAATCCCTCCAGGCGCGCCAGAAGAGCCAACCGGAGAAAGCGACAGAGACGAATTCTTCGCTTTTCTCGCTCCAAGCCTCTGTACCTATACCGGCTCTCGTCTTATCATTTGTAGGCAAGCCATGGCACAACTTGAAGTCAAGAACCTGTCCATCCATTTCGGAGGGTTGATTGCCCTCGACGACGTGTCTTTCGGCGTGGAAGAGGGAGAGATAATGGGGCTTATCGGTCCCAACGGGGCCGGCAAGACCACCCTCTTCAACTGCATTACCCGTGTCTACGAGCCTAGCCACGGCTCCATCATCTTCGAAGGCCAAGACATCCTGAAGATGCCCCCATACCACGTCATCCGGGCCGGGATATCCCGCACCTTCCAGAACCTGGCCCTCTTCCCCACAATGACCGTTCTCGAGAACCTGCTCGTCGGCCAGCACGTCCTCATGAAAAGCCATGTCGTGGACTGCCTGTTCCGTCTGCCGCAGGTGATGCGCGAGGAGAAGTTTGCGTTCAAGCGCGCGGAAGATGTACTGAAGGTGCTCGGCTTCGAGGGGCTGCGCGACGCTCTCGTGTCCGGTCTCCCCTTCGCGGTGCAGAAGCGCGTCGAGTTGGCGCGAGCGCTTGTCTCGCGACCTCGGTTCATATTGCTGGACGAACCGGCCAGCGGGCTTAGTCACGAAGAGATGCAGGCCTTGGGCCGTCTCATCCGTTCGATTCGCAGCGACCTGGGAGTAACGATCCTGCTCGTCGAGCATCACATGGCTCTGGTGATGGACGTGTCCGACAGAGTCTGCGTTCTCGACTTCGGGAAGAAAATCGCCGAAGCGACGCCGGCCGAGGTCCAGCGGGACCCCGCCGTCATCGAGGCCTACCTGGGGGTGGCGTAACCCGTGCTCAAGGTAAACGATCTCTACACCGCGTACGGACCGATA
>JBEKDP010000206.1:0-3845 GCA_050014295.1 Dehalococcoidia bacterium
TTGCGAACCTGATGGGTGGTACTCATGCCGCAGCCTCCGGGTCTTTTGAGGCGAGCTCCCCACAACCTTTATCGGATCAAGCGAACCACACCTTGACTCGCAGAATCGCGTGCACCGTTGGCGGCGGGCATGCCCAATATCTGCTGCGAGGCGTGAAGCTTGCCGCAACTGCCACCACAGCACCTTGACTTCCCCGCACAATAAGCGAATATGGTCGTGATTCTACGTTTGCGAAGGAGAATGGGCCATGACAGCAACGATCATCCCCATCGGCGAGGAGGCAGCAGGCTGGAAGCGAGCCCAGGGCTACAACGGCCTACGTGGAGGGGATGCTGCCCGAACAGGTGTGGGGAAGCGGTCTATATAGGTATGGTACCCCCGGCGGGACTCGAACCCACGCACCCGGCTCCGGAGGCCGGCGCTCTATCCGACTGAGCTACGGGGGCCCGCTGCCATCTTACCGTCTGCCCTCTCGCCTGACAAGAGCGCCTAGAACGCCAGATACCGCAGCCACAAGTACGCCGCCGACACTGCGATCGACAGCACCGTGACCACGGCCCCGTAGCGGAAGAACTCCCAAAAACCGATCCTCTCGCCCTGCCGCGCCGCCAGGTTCGCCACCAGCACGTTCGACGACGCCGCTATCAGCGTCAGATTGCCGCCCAGGCAGGCGCCCAACGTCAGCGACCACCAGAGCACGTTCCCCGAGCCGCCGCCGTTGCCCGTGCTGACGCCCACCTCGCGCACCACCGGTATCATCGCCGTTGCATAGGGAATGTTGTCGACGACGCCGGACACCAGCGCCGACGACCAGAGGACCACCATCGACGCCGCCGTCTCGCTGCCACCGGTCAGGCTCGCCACCCGGTCGCCGAGGTCGCTGAGAAGCCCGACCGACTCGATCCCGCCGACAACGATGAACAGGCCAACGAAGAAGAACAGCGTCGACCACTCCACCTCCAGCAGCGCCGCCTGCGGGCTCTGCCGGCCCAAAAGAAGCAGGACCGCAGCGCCTGCCAGGGCCACCGTCGCCGGCTCATAGCCGAGCACCCCGTGCAGACCGAAACCCGCTATCGTCAGCACGAGCACCACGAGACACAGGCTCAACAAGCCAGGATCCGTGATCGCGCTCTCACCCGACTGTTCCGCCGCACGTTCCCACAGCTCCGGCCGGCCGCTCAGATGCTCTCGGAAGAGCCACGGCGCCAGCAGCAGATAGGCCGCGAGGATGAGCACGATCAGCGGCGCCACGTTCGTGAGGAACGCCCCGAAGTCCAGGCCGGCGGCGCTTCCCACCAGAATGTTCGGCGGGTCGCCGATGAGAGTCGCGCTGCCGCCGATGTTCGCGGCGATCGCTTCCGAAATCAAGAACGGCGTCGCCCTCGCTCCGATGACACTCGCCATAGCAATGGTCACGGGCGCCACCAGAACGACCGTCGTTACATTGGGCAGGAACGCCGACAAGACCGCCGTCGCGAGGGAGAGGGCGACCAGCAGACGCACGGGACTACCGCCGGCCATCTTCGCCGTGCGCGTCGCCAGCCACTCGAAGACGCCGGTCCGCGCCAGCACGCTCACCTGAATCATCATCCCCGCCAGCAGGAAGATGACGTTGAAGTCGATAGCGGCGAAGGCTGCGTGCTGGTCGAAGCCGTCGAGCTTGACGGCGATCATGGCAACGGCGCCGGCCAACGCCGCCGCCGTCCTGTCTACGCGCTCCGAGGCGATGGCGAGATAGGTGAGCCCGAATATGAGCGCCGCCAGCACCGAGTCAGACAAAAGCGCCCTCCCGTCAGCGGCACTGCTTCTCGTACGGCCTTTCCGGTGGGTTAGCCAACTCGCTGGCCAGCGCGTTCTCATACAACTGGGCGATTACCGCATGGCCGGCGTCGCCCGGATGGGAGTTGTCCCCCCGGTATGGCCACACGAAGGTGCTGTCTTCCGGTTTCGAAAGCAGGTCTCGGCGCAGGCTCGTCGCCGACCACAGATCCGCCACCGCCACCTGCTTTCGCGCCGCCTCCTCGATGATGATCTGGCTGAACTGCGCCGCCCGTGCGTACCTCTCGCTGCCGGCTTCCCATCCCAGCCAGGGCACCGTCCCCGCCACAGCGATCGTGTCGCCGCCGACGAGGCAGTCGAGCAAAGCCCCATACGCGAGCCGGAACGCGTCAGGGGTTATGGTATCATCCCCGGTGGCATGAACTCCCAGCTCTATGATTACAAAGTGGCTGTTGTCTTTCGCCGCGTCGGACGCCGCCGCCAGGTCGGTCGCGGGATCTACCGATATGAACACGTGCGCCGCCTGCCGATCATCGCTGCCGAGGACCGCCCGCGCGACTAGACCATAGAAGCTCTTCGACAGGCTTGAGGCGTACCAGCCCAACGTGACGCTATCGCCGACGAACGCAATTCCGGTCGTGTCGGACGGCTGGGCCATGGGTGTCGGGAGGGCTGCGCCGGTGGCGTCGTTCGGCTGGGATGTGGGTGTCGGCAGAGTCACGCCCGCGGCGCCGGAGGGTTGCCCATTCGGCGCGTCCTTCGCCAAAAGGGAGAACGCCGCCACGAGCAGTGCGGCCAGCGCCAGCAGCGCCCCGAACCGTCTCATCGATATCCTCCAGGCGGCTGAGTGAGGGCAGTCTTCCGCCCCTGGACGACAATCATAGCAAGGACGATACGTTGGGGACACCAGGGGGACGCGCCGGCATGTCAGTGGCACGCCCTTCCATACGTCCTCTCGGGCGGGTTAGCCAGCTCGCCGGCCAGCGCGTTCTCATACACTTGGGCGATTACCGCATGGCCGACGTCGTTGGGGTGGAAGTTATCCCCGCGGTAGGGCGGCAAGAAAGAGTGGTCTGCCGGCGTAGAGATGAGCTCCGCGTGCAGGTTCGTCGCCGACCAGAGGTCCGCCACCGCCACCTGCTTTCGCGCCGCCTCCTCGACGATTATCTGGCTGAACTGCTCCGCCCGTGCGTAGCTGTCGCTGCCGGGGTCCCACCCCAGCCACGGCACCGTGCCCGCCACGACGATTGTATCGTCGCCGACCACGCAATTCAGCAAAGTCGAATAGAGCACGCGGAAATCGTCGGCGGTGACCGCGTCATCCAGCGCGGCGTGAATTCCGAGCTCGATGATGATAACATCGCGGTCGCGTTTTGCCGCCTGCGACGCCGCGGACAAGTCGAAGCGGGGGTCCGCCGAGATGAACAGGCGCGCATCCTCCTGCACGCCACGCTGGTCGAGATCGTGCGTCACCAACCGGAAGAAGGTCTTTGACAGGCTGGAGGCATCCGAGCCAAGCGTGAGGCTGTCGCCTATGAAAGCGATGCCGGCGTTGTCGTAAGGGATATCCTTGGGCGTCAGAAGGAGCGCCGCCACGACAGCCCCGACAACCGCCAGCCGGACACGCCATCTCCCCATCGAAGCGCTCCTTACGTGAAGAACAAGAATGACCCTTCAGTACGCCAAGCTTATCATGGCGGACACAACGTCGGCCATCTTGCCGCAGCGCGGTCGCGCAGGGCTCACCGCTTAGTGTACACTCGCCCCAGACAGGAGATCGCTCATGACAATCGAGACAACGCGCCTCGCTGAGCGTCAGGTCGAGGAGGCGGGCGAGATGCTTGGCCGCGCCTTCTTCGACAACCCTATGTCCATCTACCTGCTGCCCAACGAGGCCACGCGCGCCCGCCCTCTGACCTGGATGTTCGACAGGACGGCCCGCTACGGCCACCTCTTCGGCGAGGTCTACACGACCACCGACAGCGTCGACGGCGCCGCGATCTGGCTGCCCCCGGACAGCCCTCCCATCGGCGGCGAACGCGTCATCCAGGCAGGCATGGCGGCGA
>JBEKDP010000207.1:0-3839 GCA_050014295.1 Dehalococcoidia bacterium
GTCAGTGAAGAACCCACCCAGGAGCGGCCCGGCGACCACCGACACCGCGAACACCGTGCCCAAGTATCCTTGGTACCGTCCCCGCTCTCGCGGCGAAACCAGGTCGCCGATGATCGCCTGCGCCATCGTCATGATGCCCCCTGCCCCCAAACCCTGGAAACCCCGGAAGAGGATTAGTTCCAGCATGTTCTGCGAGAGCCCGGACAGAAGAGACCCCACGAGGAATATCACTATGCCGACCTGGTACAACGACTTCCGTCCGTATAGGTCGCTAAGCTTCCCGTAGAGGGGCATGGATGCGGTAGAGGTGAGCAGATAGGCCGTTATTACCCAAGACAGGTGCTCCAGCCCACCCAGTTCGCCGACGATTGTCGGCAAGGCGGTCGAGACGACCGTCTGATCAAGGGCGCCGAGCAGCATGCCCGCCATCAGGCCGATAAAGACGATCTGAATCTGGCGGTGGGAGAGTTGAGACTGACCACCGGACAGAGCCGATGGCTCCGAAGGCCTATTCATGCTGCTCCAATCTTGTCGCGGCCATCTCGGCAGAGTTCGCGGCGACCACAAACGCCTGAAGAGAATCCACTAGACGGTTGACCGACGCCTCGTCCATTCGCCGGAAGATCCGGGCCAGATACGCCGAAGCCGCCAACTCAAGCTCCTCTATCAACCCGCGACCGTCTGCCGTGAGGGCAACGCGGACGACTCGATGATCATCCGGGTCATGCTCGCGCTCCACCAGCGCGCGAAGAACGAGCCTATCGATGAGCCCCGTCACGCTGGCCGGCGTGATTCGCAACTCCTGGGCGACTTGCCCCACCGAAATGTGATCGCGCGCCAGCAGCATGTGCATGAGACGCAGTTGCGGTAACGTGAGCCCCTGATGTTCCCACAGTTTCACGCGCATCGGGTCGACGACGAGAACTGCCCGACTGAATTCGCGTACCGCCGTTCGTATCAGGGCTGCGTTCATCGCTCTGCCGTCTCCGGTGAAACTGCGCATCCACCCACTCCTCTAGTCCCGGCATTCATTTTAGATGAGGCGAAACTTTAGGACAAGCCTAAGAATTGTCGACTACCGAAGGCGCCACTTTCGGTAATGCTCCCGACAGTGCGCTGAAGCCCCCTCTGAACGTATAATGAGGGAAGCCAGCGCGCTCGATCGGATTAAGTAGGGAGGTGTGCTATGGAGCGACGAATGCCGGCAGTTGAGGGTGAGGTGCATTCCGCAGGATACAGCCTGACCGTCCGGGCTGCCTATCCAAATGAGGTGGGAATGCTGGGGAGAATAACGTCCGTCATCGGCGAGGCCGGCGGCGACATCGGCGCTGTGGACATCGTGCAGTCAACCCGCGAGACGATGGTGCGCGACGTCACGTTCACCGCCCACGACGTCGATCACGGCCACCGGATCATGGACGCTATTAGGGCCGTCGACAAGGTGACAGTCAAGAGCATCTCCGATCCCGTCTTCCTGCTCCACCTCGGCGGGAAGATTGAAGTGACCAACAAAGTGCCGCTAAAGACACGAGGCGACCTCTCGGCAGCCTACACCCCCGGCGTGGCGCGCATCTGCCAGGCAATCCACAACGAGCCGCTGGCCGTGTGGAGCCTCACGATAAAAGGGAACACCGTCGCCGTGGTGACCGACGGCACCGCCGTCCTCGGCCTCGGCGACATCGGCCCCGAGGCTGCCCTGCCGGTGATGGAAGGCAAGGCCCAATTGTTCAAGGAGTTCGGCGGCGTCGACGCCTGGCCGATCTGCCTCGATACCAAGGACAGCGACGAGATCGTGCGGACGGTAAAGGCGATTGCTCCCGTTTTCGGCGGCATCAACTTGGAAGACATCGCCGCGCCTCGTTGTTTCGAGATCGAGGAGCGCCTCAAGAGCGAGCTGGACATCCCCGTCTTCCACGACGACCAGCACGGGACGGCTGTGGTCGTTCTCGCCGGCGTCCTCAACGCCCTGAAAATCGTCGGCAAGAAGCCGGAAGACCTTCGGGTAGTGCTTCTCGGCGCCGGCGCCGCCGGCGTCGCCTGCACCAAGATCCTGATGTCGGTTGGAGTGAAAGATATCATCGGTTGCGATAGGGCTGGAGCTTTGTACAAGGGACGCACGGAGCACATGAATTCGATCAAGGTCTGGTATGCGGAGAACACGAATCCGCGTCAGGTCAAGGGAACGATAAGCGACGCAATCGAAGGAGCAGACCTATTTCTTGGGCTGTCAGGGCCTGGGCTCATAACCGTCAACGATCTCAAGAAGATGAACCGCGACCCCATCGTCTTCGCTATGGCGAACCCGGACCCGGAGATAAGACCGGAAGACGCGATGCCCTACGTGCGGGTGATGGCCACGGGGCGCTCCGACTACCCTAACCAGATCAACAATGTCCTCTGCTTCCCCGGATTCTTCCGGGGCCTCCTCGACGCTCAAGCCACCACCGTCAACGAGGAGATGAAAATCGCCGCCGCGCGAGCGATCGCCGCTGCCGTGCCCGAGAGGGAGCTGCACGAGGAGTACATCATCCCCAGCGTGTTCAACCGGCACGTCGCCCGAGCGGTTGCCCGCGCCGTGGCCGATGTCGCCTACCGGACAGGCGCAGCGACTCGGCACCGCAAGACCGCAGCAACCCATCTTTGGCCGGCTGTCTACTAACGGAACGAGTCGGCGAGGCAACCTGAATGGGGGGCCTCTATCTCTAGATGTCCTCGGACTACATGGACATCCTGAAGAAGAGACTGACGATCTCGTTTCGCCTCGCTTTTACTTCGACCCAGCCGCCTTGGGGCGAGAGTTCAGCGATCAGACGCTCGTTGAGGTCGACCAACTCCGCCTTCTGATAAGCCTCCACAAGGCGCACCCTCGCTCGAACAGCCCTGTCTCCAATGTTGTAGAGACGCGCGACCACGCCACTGCCATTTTCCGCGAACTTGAGCCCCGACAACACGAGGCGGGATGAGGTGACCTCCAGGAAGGCCCCCTGTGGCGGCAGCGACCCCCCGGTCGCCGCAAACGACCGCGCCCGCAACAGGTTTGCAAAGCGGTGCGCTTCAGCAAAGGCTTGGAGCCATTCGCCCTCGTGCGGGATGAGCGAATACTCAAAGACATGACGGCCAAGGCACTGGGCATCGGGCGTCTCGATGAACGGTGGGCCGGCTAGCCCTTTCCGCGTCGTCATGTCGGCGCGGCAGAGCCAGCCAACGCTCCGCAACAGCGTTAGCGCAAGCGTAAGGCCGTTGACGCCGGCCAAGGTCCCATACTCCGGGAGGCCCCGGTTCGCCAGCAGGACACCCTGCCGGCTGTCGCTCACGTCCACGAACGACTTTTGGGGGTATGTCGCCACTGGATCTTCCATCCACGTCTCATCCGCTGCAGGCGCGGCCGCGGGACGCGCCACCACGCCGAAGTGCTGCTCGGCGTGTGTGACCTCGGCCTGGACATCAGTGGGGAAATGGACGCGCAATCGGTGGTCGAGCGCCTGATTGTCCACTTCTGTCCAGAAATCGACGCGGCGGACGCCGGGGTAAAGACTAACCCGGCTGCGGATCGCGCATTCCACCGTCTTCGCCGACCGTGCCTTTCTTCTGCCATTGAGCGACCTTGGCAGCCGGTACACGCTTCGTATCTCGAGAGTGAAGCGCGCCGGCCCGTCCTCCGCGACATCGACCGCAGGTGGCTTCGCGGGCGTGTCCACGGTCCCATCTCTCTCCGGTGCCCAGTAGGCATAGCTGTCGCCCCGGTCGCCGCCGTCCACAAAGCGGTTGAGCCCTGGCAGGACGCGCCCGGTCCGCTTGTCGCGAACGGTCATAGTCCCGTCCGACCGATCAGCGGTCAC
>JBEKDP010000208.1:0-3782 GCA_050014295.1 Dehalococcoidia bacterium
GCCGTCCGCGGCATCCTCGAGCGCACCCGCGGCGACCTCACCATCGCCGTCCGCCAGCGCGACCTCGAGCGCAAGCTCGACGAGTTCGAGTCCCGCCTCTAGCCTCCTGCGTCACGGGGGGAGCGAAGAGGGGATTCTCCCCCGCTTCCAGGGGTTTCGCAGGAGTGCCCGCCGCAGGCGGGGTGTCCCCCTGATTCCCAAATGACCTCCTCACTTACCTTGACAAATGATGATAACGATACTACAGTAGTTGGGATACCAAACGGTTGTGGGCTACAACTGGTGTGCCCGGCGCACGCTCGCGAGAGGCCGGGAGGCAGGCAACCATGAGACGAACGACGACGCTTGATGGGCCGATTCGGCTCTCGACGGCAGAGTACCTTCAGATCAACCAGGCGGTCTTCAGCATTGCCCACGCATATGGGTCGCGAATGGGTGAGGCCGAGGCGCAAAAGCCGACGGGCTTGACGCTTGCGGATCGCGCCGTCCTGACGGTTCTCGGGCGGTTTTCACCCACCACGGCGGTCAAGCTTTCAAGCGTGATGGACATTAACCCCGGGACCATCTCCGTGTACGTTCAGCGCCTCGTGACCGAGGGCCTGGTCCAGCGCAAGCAGGACACGGACGATCGGCGGACTTGGTGGCTGACGCTCACGGAGAAGGGAGAGGCGGCATACGAAGAAACGCTGGTGGGCACAGTCGAGTACACCCGCCACTTCCTATCCACTTTGAACGACACGGAGCAACGCACGCTTCACAAGCTGCTGTTGAAGGCATCGCACAGCCTGGGATTCGACTGGCAGTAGAGGGCCACGAACGATGCCGGGACAACACACATTGCTGCTAGTCAACCCTGTGAATCGTGCGCGCACTGGCCTGACCGTCAATCGCAGTTCCCGCTTCCCACCAATCGGTTTGGGCATCGTCGCGGCCCTGACCCCTGCAGAGTGGAACGTGGAACTCGTGGATGAGAACTGGGAGGCTTTTCGCTTTCGAGAGGCAGACCTCGTCGGCATCACCGCCTTCACTGCCTCAGTCAACCGAGCGTATGATATCGCCTCCATCTATCGGGAACGCGGCACGCCTGTCGTCATGGGTGGCATCCACGCATCGATGCGGCCCGATGAGGCTCTGCGTTTTGTCGACGCCGTTGTCATTGGTGAGGCGGAGAGCGTCTGGCCTCAAGTCGTGGTCGACTTCGAGGCCGGACGGCTTCAGAAGACGTACCAGGGCCGGTGGCCGGACCTTGCGGGCATTCGGCCCCCGCGCCGCGATCTATTCCATCCCGACTACGCATTCGCGTCAGTCCAGACCTCTCGAGGCTGTCCCATGGATTGCGAGTTCTGCTCCGTCACCGCCTTCAACGGGCGGCGCTACCGCCGGCGTCCGGTTCAGGACGTCATCAGCGAGTTGGAATCTATTCCGCAGAAGCTTGTCTTCTTCGTCGACGATAACATCATTGGCTACGGCAAGCCCTCGCAGGAGCAGGCGAAGGAGCTGTTCCGGGAGATGGCTCGGCGCAAGCTCGGCAAGCTGTGGTTCTGCCAGGCATCCCTTAACTTCGCGGACGATGAGGAGTTGCTCCACTGGGCCGGTCGAGCGGGCTGCCGAATGGCATTCATCGGACTGGAGGCGGAAGAGCCCGAAGCGTTGGCCGAGGTGAACAAGCGGCTGAATCTCAAGCGCGGCGTAGACAGCTACGACGACGCGTTCCGACGTATTCATCGCGCCGGCATTGCCGTTCTTGGCGCTTTCATCTTCGGCATGGACCACGACTCGCCGGAGGACTTGCGCCGGCGATCCGACTACATGATACGTAGCGGCGTCGACGTGATGCAGGCAACCGTTTTGACGCCGCTCCCCGGCACGCGATTGTTTCACCATCTAGAACAGGAGGACCGCTTACTCTACAAGGAATTCCCGCAGGATTGGGCGCGGTACGATATGACAGAAGTGGTCCACCGCCCTAGCCGGATGGACCCCGCAAGCCTGCTGGAGACGATGCGTCGCTGCAGCCAACGGATGCATAGCCGACGGGTTCTCCTGCGCAAGGCCCTGCGAACGCTCCGTGAAACCCGGAGCCTGTCGGCCACACTGTTCGCCTGGCGATCCAACATCAACTATCGAAACGTAAGCCGGGCCAGGCCGTGAACCAAGCCACAGAGTGGAAGGGCGCTTGTGCCGAGCTAGAGTAAACGTGGCCGGCCCGCATCACCCCGGACCCACCCCCTAAGTCCGTTG
This sequence comes from Dehalococcoidia bacterium, assembly GCA_050014295.1. Lineage (GTDB taxonomy): Bacteria > Chloroflexota > Dehalococcoidia > DSTF01 > JALHUB01 > JBEKDP01. The sequence continues at coordinate 2,242 of JBEKDP010000208.1, forward strand.
TTCGACCCCTTCCCAAAATGCTAAGATAAAGGTTCGGCCAGATACGATTTCATGCCTGAAAGAAAGGCCCCCGTGACCCTCGACGCCATCATCGTTCGCGGCGCCCGCGAGCATAACCTAAAGAACATCGACGTCGTCATCCCCCGCGATAGGCTCGTCATCATCACCGGCCTCTCCGGCTCCGGCAAGAGCTCCCTCGCCTTCGACACCATCTACGCCGAGGGCCAGCGTCGCTACGTCGAGTCCCTCTCCGCCTACGCCCGTCAGTTCCTCGGCCAGATGGAGAAGCCCGACGTCGACAACATCGAGGGCCTCTCCCCCGCCATCTCCATCGACCAGCGCGGCGCCAGCCGCAACCCGCGCTCCACCGTCGGCACCCAGACGGAGATCTTTGACTACCTCCGCCTCCTCTACGCCCGCGCTGGCCTGCCCCACTGCCCCAACTGTGGCCGGCCCATCCAGCGTCAGACCGTCCAGCAGATCGTCGATGCCATCCTCGCCCTGCCCGAAGGCAAGCGGATCATGATCCTTGCCCCGCTCATCCGCGACCGCAAGGGCGAGCATATCCAGGTCTTCGAGGATGCCCGACGCGCCGGCTTCGTCCGCGTCCGCGTCGACGGCCAGGTGCGCGACCTCGGCGAAGACGTCGACCTCGACAAGAATCGTCGCCACACCATCGAGATGGTCGTCGACCGCCTCGTCACCGAAGCCCAGCCCGCACCAGGCGGCGATGGCGCGACCGATGGCGCAGGCGGTGACGGTGCCGGCGGCGACGGCGACACTCCGTCGGACAGCCGTCCCCGTCTCGCCGACTCCGTCGAGACCGCGCTCCGCCTCGGTGCTGGCGTCGTCCTCGTCGCCGTCGAAGGCGAGGAAGAACTCCTCTACTCGGAGCACTTCGCCTGCGTCTTCTGCGGCATCTCCGTCGGTGAGTTCGCCCCTCGCAACTTCAGCTTCAACAGCCCGCACGGCGCCTGCCCCACCTGCACCGGCCTCGGCGTCAAGATGGACCTCGATCCCGAGCTCATCATCCCGAACAAGAACCTCTCCCTCGCCCAGGGCGCCATCCAGCCCTGGGCCCGCGCCGGCACCATCTCCGGCTGGTACTACCGCCTGATCGAAGCCGTCGCGTCGAAGTACGGCTTCTCGACCCACGTGCCCGTCCGCGATCTCAAGCCCGAGCACATCGATAAGCTCCTCCGCGGCGCCCACGAGCCGATAACCGTCCGCTACGTCAACCAGGAGGGCCGCACCACCTACTACGACACCACCTACGAGGGCGTCATCCCCAACCTCAACCGTCGCTTCCGCGAGACCGAGTCCGACTACGTCCGCGGCGAGATCGAGCGCTATCTGACCGCCAGCCCATGCCCTGCCTGCAACGGCGCCCGCCTCAAGCCGGAGTCCCTCGCCGTCACCGTCGGCGACAAGAACGTCATCGAAGTCACCCGCATGAGCATCGTCGAAGAGCAGGCCTGGTTCGAGTGGCTTTCCGGTCCCCAGACGCCTCTCGCCGCGCGGGAGCAGGCCATCGCCTACCA
>JBEKDP010000209.1:0-3744 GCA_050014295.1 Dehalococcoidia bacterium
AGACGTTGTCAGAGGCCGGCATCTAACTTCCTATTGGCACGATGATGTTCCTGAAGGCATCAAAAAGGCAGGTGGTATATACGAGGACGAGGAAGTTGTAGTTGACGGTAATTTAGTGACCTCTCGCTGGCCAATGGATCTGGCCGCGTTCAACAGGGAAATGATCAAGCTCATTGGCCTTGAATGATTGCCTCGTCAGCCGCTCAGGGCTTCATCCACTTCCCACGGTCAGAGCCCCAAGAGAAAGTAGACTGCCCCATCTTCCAGGCTGGTGACGACGAGGTCGGCTCGTGCGAGCGACTCGGGGGCGCGCGCGGCCGCCAGCCCTATGCACTTCATGCCCGCCCTTTTCGCGGCCTCGACGCCGCCGGGCGCGTCCTCGATAACCACGCAGCCCTGCGGCTCGACGCCCAGGCTCTTGGCGGCCAGCAAATAGCCTTCCGGGTCGGGCTTGCCGCGGGTAACGTCTTCCGCAGCGACGATCGCGTCGAAAGCGACTTTCAAGCCCAGACTATGCAGCAGAACGTCGATATTCTCCCGCGGCGTCGAAGAGACAATCGCGGTCCTCTTCCCCGCCTCGCGCAGCCGGGCTAGCAACGGGACGGCGCCGCCGATCGGCGCTACGTTGCCTCTAATCTGATCCCGGAACATTGCCTCCTTGCGCCGCGATAGCTCGTCGACCCGTTCCTCCGGAAGCTCCCCGAGCAGGCTTCGCAGTATGGCGTCGTTGCGAAGGCCGAAGCCACGCCGGAACTCGTCTTCGCTGAGCTCCCTGCCCAGCGCCGCCATAAGCTCGCGCCAGGCCAGGAAGTGGACGGGCGCGGTGTCGACCAGCACGCCGTCCAGGTCCCAGAGAACCGCCTCGATCACTTGCCTTCTGCTCCAATCGTTCCGCTCGTCTTTCCCGGAGGCCGCTCACCGAACCGACGCTCGCGAGCAGCGGCAAACGGAATCTATCACAGGCCCACCCGGTTCGTCGACATTCCCCGGCGAAGGTGGCAGAGCGGCCGCGGCAAGACATCCTCCAAGAAGTGGCGACGGATGGCCGTCACAAAAAGTCTGGCTCTTGTTGACTTTTTCTCAGGGCTAAGGCTAATCTCGTTCTGTGAGCTATCGCACAAACGCTCACACTACAAGCTGCCCGACGGCCGGAAGGTAGTCTTCGGCGGCCGACCCTCCCCGCTACTTGGTCGGCGCCCCGGCGTCTTGCGGCCGTTAGAGGAGCTTTACCGCAAGCAATCAGACGAGGGGGACAGTAAGGAGAGATGCAAGCATGACCACTTCCAACGATCAGACATACTGGCCAAAGAACCGCTACCTCGAGGTCTACAGCCGGTCGATTGAGGACCCCGAGGGCTTCTGGGCCGATGAGGCCCGCAAGCTAGACTGGTTCAAGACGTGGGACAAGGTGCTCGAATGGAACGCGCCTTTCTCCAAGTGGTTCGTCGGAGGAGAGCTGAACGCCTCTTATCTCTGCGCCGACCGACACGCTACAGGCCCGCGCCGGAATAAGGTGGCTTATTACTTCGAGGGCGAGCCCGGCGACACCCGCGCCATCACCTATGCCGAGCTCTACCGCGAGGTCAACAAGTGCGCCTCCATGCTCAAGAAGCTCGGCGTCGTCAAGGGCGACAAGGTCGGCATCTACCTGCCGATGATCCCCGAGCTGCCGATCGTCATGCTCGCCTGCGCTCGGCTGGGCGCCACTTTTACGGCCGTCTTCTCTGGCTTCACCGCCCAGGCGCTGGCCGACAGGCTGAACGACCTCGAGGCGAAGGTGCTGGTCACGGCCGACGGCGGCTGGCGGCGAGGTTCGCCATTCCCACTGAAGAAGGTCGCCGACGAGGCGATGGCCCTCGCGCCCACGGTGAAGAAGCAGATCGTCGTCAAGCGCACCGGCACCGACGTGGACATGGCGGCAGGTCGCGATTTCTGGTACCACGATCTATTCAAGGACGCCGACGATTGGGTGGCGCCGGAGCCGCTTGAGGCCAGCCATCCTCTGTACATCCTCTACACCTCCGGCACCACCGGCAAGCCGAAGGGCGTTGTCCACAGCACCGGCGGCTATATGGTCTACGTCAACTCCACCTACAAGTGGGTGTTCAACGTAGATGAGAACGACGTCTACTGGTGCACGGCGGACATCGGCTGGGTTACCGGTCACAGCTACATCGCCTTCGCGCCGCTCTGCGCCGGCTCGACTAGCGTCATGTACGAGGGCGCGCCGAACTTCCCGGACCTGGGCCGCTGGTGGGCCATCATCGAGAAGTACGGGGTGAACGTCCTCTACACCTCTCCTACGGCCATCCGCATGTTCAGGCAGGCCGGCGAGGAGTGGGTCGAGAAGTACGACCTCAGCAGCCTGAAGCTGCTGGGCTCCGTCGGCGAGCCGATTAACCCCGATACCTGGATGTGGTACTACGACCACATCGGCAAGGGACGCTGTCCCATCGTCGACACCTGGTGGCAGACCGAGACCGGCGGAATCCTGATCTCGCAGGCTCCGGCCATCCAGATTCCGCCGCTCAAGCCCGGCTCCGCCAGCTTCCCGCTGCCCGGCGTACTGCCGCAGGTGGTAAACGAGAACGGTGAGGCGGTCCCAGCCGACGAGAGGGGCCTCCTCATTCTCAAGAAGCCGTGGCCCGGCATGCTAATGACCCTCTACAAGGACGAAGAGCGGTTCAAGGAGGCCTACTGGACTCGTTTCCCCGGCAACTACCTCACCGGCGACTACGCGATCCAGGACCCGGACGGCTACTTCTGGCTGCTCGGTCGCGCCGACGAGGTGATCAAGGTGGCCGGCCACCGGCTCGGCACGCTGGAGCTGGAGAACGCTGCGGTCTCTTACGAGGCCGTGGCGGAGGCAGCCGCAATCGCCAAGCCGGATGAGGTTAAGGGCGAGGCGATCACTATCTTCGTCATCCTGAGGGAAGGCTACGAGGCCTCACCCGAGATGGAGAAGAACATCAAGACGCACATTCGGAATACGATGGGGCCGATCGCCACGCCGGAAAGGGTGCTCCAGGTAAAGAAGCTGCCCAAGACGCGCAGCGGCAAGATCATGCGCCGTCTCCTGAAGGCCGTAGCTATGGAGGTCCCCATCGGCGACGCCACCACTCTGGAGGATGGCGCCTCGATCGAGGAAGTGAAGGCGGCCTACGAGGAACTGAAGAAGCAAGTCTAGCACCACGACAAGAGAGACAGAACGAGGGCGGAGACTCTAGTCTCCGCCCTCTTATCATGTCCCCGGAATGACCCCCGGGGCGGGTGTCTTGCCTCTCCCTCTTCCTAGCGGACTAATGTGAAGATGGCGAGGTCAGCGAGCAGGAGAGCGAGAAGAACAAGCAGCAGCCTGATCCTCCCAGAGAGCGACGACGGCGCAAGGAACCTCAACATCTCATCGCTATCCTTCCTCCCGCAAGCGACACCTCGGCCGCCACGGCCTTCCCTTTCGATTGTCGACAGAAACGTCACCTTCCTTAGTTTGGCCATCCGCCGCCGGCCTGCGAGTTTCGCCTATATCTGCCGATACACATGTGGAGCATCTATCCGGAGGATGATGCATGTCTCACCTATGCCGCCGACCCCTCGCCTGGGCCGGAGCGGTCGCGCTATCCATAGCGGCGCTCTGCCTCAGCGCCTCGCCGCGTCTCAGTACGCCCGTGGCGGCCGACGGGCCCACAATCAGCATCGACCCCACACAAGCAACGCTAGCCCCGGATGGAACCGTGGATGTCGACG
>JBEKDP010000210.1:0-3652 GCA_050014295.1 Dehalococcoidia bacterium
GGCACTGCCCAGGAAGTGAAGGCGCCGTCCAGCTCCAGACGCAAATCGTAGTGAAGGTTTCGCGCCGCATGCTTGTGGACGACGAATCGCAGCGGCCCGGTTCGGTCTTCCGTACGTTGCGGCGGAGGCTCCGCAGTCCGCCCCGGGCGGCGCTTTGCAGCGTATTCCTCTAACATCGCTCATGGCCCCGGAGCGCGAACGCCGAGATCAGCCTGCCGCGGCCTTGCGACTGCGGCCCTCCCGCCTCGCCGGTTCCACCGACCGCCGCTTCTTCGCCGCCTCGACGCTGGCCCGCAGCGCCGCCATCAGGTCAATGACCTTGCCTTGCGGCACGGGCGGCGCGACCACCTCCTGGCCCTCGCGCTTCGCCTCAATCAGCTCAAGCACGGCCTGGCGATAATCGTCCTGGTACTTCGAAGGTTCGAACCGTTCGGAGAGCACGTCGACCAGCGTTGTCGCCATCTCCATCTCCCGCTCCGTTACCTGTACGTCGGAGACGTCGACCTCCTTCTCTATGCGGATCTCGTCCGGGTAGAAGAGGGTCTCCAGCGTGATAGTGCCGTCCAGCGGACGCAGCGCGCAGAGTTGCTCCTTGTTGCGGATCGCTATCTTCGCTATCCCGACGAGCGATCTCTCCTCAAGCACCCGCATTAGCAGCGCGAACGGCTTTACTCCCTCCGGCTTCGGCTCCAGATAGTAGCTCCGCTCGTAGTACACAGGGTCGATTTCCTGCGCTTGTACGAAGGCCGTCAACTCGATAGTGTGCTTGCTCGCAAGAGGCAGCTTCTCAAAGTCCTCGTCGGTAAGGACGACGTACTGGTCCTTGGCGTACTCATAGCCGCGGACCACGTCGTCCCATTCGATGGCCTTTTCATGCAGAGGGCACCAGCGGAGTTGCCGCACTCGCGTGCCGCAAGATTCGTGCAACAGATGGAAAGACACGTCCTTATCTTGGGTAGCCCCGTGGAGGTTAACTGGAATGCTAACCATACCGAAGCTGATGACTCCACTCCATATCGATCGGGGCATCTCTCTCGCCCCCTTTCTCCCTCTTCAAGCGAGGAGGTCGAGAGGAATCTCTCGACCTCCTCCGCCTTCATCACAGGCGACGCGGCCGCCCCGAGCACTGCAGCTCCCTCAATCGTCCTCGGTCTCCACTGGCGCAGCCCGATTGCGACATCCCTGCCGCCCCGGCTCAGCCGTCTCGCCTCAATCCCACGTTCGCTAACAACCTCATACTAACGAAGAAGTAGTGCGCAACGCGTGAAGTGCCCCCGCTTCAGTATGAAGAAAGCGTGAAAGCGTCGAACGCGCGCACGGCGACTCGTGACGTGAAAAGCCGCACTCTCCCGTCGACGACGCTTAGCTGCGCCGCCATCGGATCGGACTAGACGGGCGCAGATGCGGGGGCGAGGATAATATCTCGGCCCGTCGCTAGCGCATCGCTGCTGAGCCGCGGAGGCGTGGATCAAGTATATCCCGTATCGCGTCGCCGAGCATGTTGAACGAGAGCACGTAGAGGCTGAGGGCGGCGCCCGGGAAGATCGCCATCCATGGCGCATGCGTGAAGTACTCGAGTGCGTCGCCGCCGAGGTCGCCGCCCCACGATACCTGTCCCACCGGCAGCCCCAGCCCGAGGAAGCTCAGTGCAGCGCCCAGGAGCGCAATAACCGGTATCATGATACTGATGATCACGATGATCGGCGCCACGATCTGAGGCAGTATGTGGCGCAGCATGATCCTCCTCCGCGATGCTCCGATGCTGCGCGCTGCTTCCACGTAGGCGTTGTTCTTTTCCGCCATCACCGCGCCCCGCACAACCCTCGACGTGCCCGGGATAATCCCTAGCGTTAGGGCGACAATCAAGCTCCGCGCGGACACCGTGAGAGCGGAAGTCATCAGCAGAAGCAAGATCAAGGGAGGGAACGCGAGCCAGGCGTCCACCACCCGCTGCGTTATCGCGTCGATCGCGCCTCCCAGATAGCCTGAAAGAAGCCCGAGCACCGTAGCCAGCGCGACCCCCGCGAAGACGGAAGCCAGGCCCACTCGCAGCTCGATCGAGGTCGCCGCGATGACCCGGCTGAGGACGTCACGCCCCAGCCCGTCAGTGCCGAAGGGGTGCGCCAGGCTCGGAGAAGTCATGATGAGAGAAGACTGCTCAGTCGGGCTGCAGGGCGCTATCCAGCCGCCGAATACGGCCATCACGACGAACAGCACAACGCCGATTAGCCCCAACACGCCCAACGGGTGATGCCGCAGGCGCGCAAGAAAAGCCAGTAGCCACATCCTGCCGGCGGGCATCGCCTGCCACGCTTCGGCGGTCTGAGCTTCACCGGCCATGATTCACCTGCCTAGGAATAGCGGATTCGCGGGTCCAGCCACACGTACACGACGTCGATGGCCAGATTGATGAACACGTACACGATCGCGGCGAGCACCACGATCGCCTGCACACCCAGGTAGTCCCTGGTCAGGATCGACTGGTATGTGAACAGGCCTACCCCCGGAAGCTGGAAGATGTACTCGATGATCAGCGCGCCGCCCATCAGGGCGCCCATCTGCAGCCCGATGACCGTGACGATTGGAATGAGCCCGTTTTTGAGCACATGCCGCAGGATGATCGTTCTCTCGCGGAGCCCCTTTGACCAGGCAGTGCGCACGAAATCCTGTCGGAGCACCTCCAGCACCGACGAGCGCGTCAGACGCATGATTCCCGCCGCACCCGGAATGCCCAGCGCCAAGGAGGGTAGAGCGAACTGCTGCAAGTTCCTCACGGGATCGCTGAAGAAGGAGACATGTCCGAGGGGTGGCGTCCAGTTGAACCAGATGGCCGGCAAGTGAAGAAACAGGGTGGCGAGCCAGAAGCCCGGAATCGATAGGCCGAAGACCGCCGTCGTCCGCGCCACGAAGTCGAGGGGGGTGTTCGGCCGCACGCCCGCGATCACGCCGGCGGGTATCGCCAGGATGATCATGACCGCAATGCTCATGACCATCAATTGAATCGTCACCGGCAGCCGCGTCGCCAGCTCGTCCCTCACTGGCGTCCTGTGGTAGTACGACCTGCCGAAGTCGCCCTTCGCCAGGCCGCCGACCCACTCCCCGTACTGCCCGAAAGGCGGCTTCCAATCGAACAGCGGCTCGTTCAGTCCGTTCGCCTCCCGGAACTGGCTGAGCGACTCCGGCGTCGCATTCATTCCCAGCGCCGCTTCGGCTACGTCGCCGGGCACAACGCGCATCAAGACGAAGGCGATGAGGGACACGCCGACGAGCACGGGGAAAAGATAGAGGATACGGCGAAGGATATACTGGGTCACGGCCCAAATCCTATTTCACCAGGCTCGGTCTCTAGGCCTTCGGCGTCAGCGACGTATCGATGTTCAAGTATAGCCAAACGCCGGAGCTTACTATGTTCTCGGGCACATGCACCCAGTCCTTCCACGCCGCCCAGGCGGTCGGGATGTAGGTGTTGATCTGCGGTCCGTGCTCCCTGATCATGGCGCGCTGCGCATCGAGAATGATCTGCCGCCTCTTCTCGTTGTCGAACTCCGCTCTCTCCCTCTCTATCCACGCGTCCATGGCAGGGTTGTTATAGCCGGTGAAGGAGAAGCCTGCCTGACCCTTGCTGTACCACTGGCAGAGCGGCCTGTCCGGC
>JBEKDP010000211.1:0-3573 GCA_050014295.1 Dehalococcoidia bacterium
CAGCGTGGGCCACCCAACTGACCTCAGGCACGCGCTGAAACCGAAGCTGATACACAACGTCCAGTGCGCGGCCCAGAAAGACGCAGCCCATGAAGGTGCTCACCAGCAGTCTCACTAGGTGTCGGTCCTGCACGGGCAGCTCATAGCGTTCCCCGAGATCGTCGGGGTTGACGTGGATCGTGAGGATGTTCCCCGCCCCGTTCCTGCTTCGTCTCAGAGTGACGAATATGCCGTGCTTCGTCTTGTTCCATGCCCTCCACAGACCCAAGTCGCCCGACCTTGTCCAACTCTGCGCCCCTGAGAAGAGAGCGTTAAACAGCCTGGCCAACTCATCGAGGTCCCGGCGCAGTCGGTCTCGGCTGGAAGGGTGCACCGCCTCCCAGTTGTCCCGATCCTTGTACGGAAGACCAAGCCGGCGTCCAAGGCTCTCGCCGGTGTGGCCACCCTCGGCGACGCTGAGTCGCTGCAAATGGCTGACGCGGTGTCGTTGACCGACGGCGCGCTCTCTGTCGAGGAGCTCTATGATGTTGCCTTCACGTCGGACCCACTTCTGCAGGACATGCAGCCAGATCGCAACGTCCTCGTAGGTGTTCAGGTATGTCTGAACTAGATCCAGTGCCAGCGATGCGCGCAAGTTCGCCTGTTCCTTCGGAGTCCGCCTGAACTGTTCGCGCAGACCCCAGGCGACGCGTGCGCGATGTAGCGCCCCAAACTCAATGAAGTTCTCCACGAACTTCATTTCTCGGTCAGCTTGCTCATTCATTGGCTCGTCACTCCGGTACGCGCTCTGTCCCGTTGACTCGTCCGGACCGATTATACTCCGGTGTCTAGCCCGTTGGTCATCCCGCTCCACCCCCGGTCTGGAGACGCAGCGAGGCAGAGCCTTCGGTTGGTCACTGATGAAGACTCGCGCTCACCCCCCGCGTGATAGGCAGTGGGTTGCTCGCACAGTGAAAGTGTGTCATGAGGGACGGCGCTAGCACTGCGGGCTAGACCGCACACTAAGACCCCTTAGTGTCCATCCCCTTCAGGTAGCGGCTCCCGAGTGGCACAGGGTTATGCTCCCTTGGCAGAGGGTCGCGGGTTCGAGTACCGTTTCCCGCTCCAGTTCTTCCCCACGATGGACTAGACACGAAGCCGGGCGTTGAGCCCGGCCCTATTCGTGCCGCAGATTGGCGACCATCTGTTCCCCGGCGGCGAGCTGCGGGCCGGAGTCCGGCTACTGTGTGAAGGGAGAAGCGGCTCGCCAGGCTGGCAGAGACCGCGCGCATCGTTGGCTCGAACGGTTCTTGCCGGCCTTCGTCAAGAGCACGAGTGGGTGGCTGGCTGACCGACGCACACAGGCATGCAATAGCGGCACGTCATACCCAGTGGCGGTGTGCGGCTCCTCCTGTGGCGAATCGCCACAGGAGGAGCCGTCATCAAGATACCTATACCTATCCGTCGCTATTTCTGCCCCTGCGGTCCTGCCAGGCTAGGCGTAGCCCACCGAGCAGCAGCACGGTTCCAGCCAGCAACGCGAGGGCGGCCGCGATGGTCGTCCATGGCGAGGAGGGGCCTTCGCTTGCAGCGATACCAGAGGTGGGGAGCGTCTCCGCAGGCGATGGCGGCTGCCGTGTCGTTTCGGCCGGCGCGACTTGGCCCAGGCGCGTCGAAGTCGCCGTCGGCGGCACAACCGTGGCCGTCGATGTTGCCGCCACCGTTTCCGTCGGCGTGTGGATTACTCTGTGGTGCTCCTCGACGGCCGTCGGCGCGGGCGTGTTGGTGTTAGTCGGCGCTGGTGCCACCGGCGTGTTGGTATCAGTCGGCGCTGGTGCCGCCGGCGTATTGGTATTGGTCGGTGTCGGTGCCACCGGCGTGTTGGTATCAGTCGGCGTCGGTGCCACCGGCGTGCTGGTATCAGTCGGCGTCGGTGCCACCGGCGTGCTGGTATCAGTCGGTGTCGATGGCACTGGCGTGGCCGTGGCCGGTGGGCAGTTGTAGAAGTCGAGGTTGCTCTCGCTGTGTCCCCCTGCAAGGGTACGCTCGTAGCACACGCCATAGGGCGAGTGTGTGCTTGTCTGCCCGATTCCCGAAGTCGGGTAACTCTGCGTGCGGCCCGGCAATGCGCTCAGGTCCTCGCAGATGGAGTAGCTACCCTCCGGGACGTTGTCGAAGCTGTAGACACCATCTGCGCCAGTCGTGGTTTCTGCGACTGGCGTGCCCTGCGCGTCTAGCAACTTGATGCCCACACCGGACAGCGGCGGGTTGCTGCCCGCCTGGCCGTCACATGCCAGGTCGTCAAACTTGTGGCCGCTGAAGCCGACGCAGATGTTGACTACGTCCTGCGATATCCCGCTGTAGATGTCCGGCAACGTTGACGCGTCTACCGCGTGTGTGTAGTCGCCGGGCGGGCCTTCGGCGATCTGGGTAAGAAGGTCCTCGTCCAACTGAGACGGATTGCAGTTGTTCACCCCGCCCGTTTGACTGCCGATGCCGACCGTGTACACTGTGTCGGCTGCGGCATGAAGGGCAGGGATAGCGTTGACAGTGTCCGTCCGCCGCTGATGCGTCGCGGAACAGTTGGTCCCCGTTGTCGGGTCGCCATTCGCGTAGTTCCTCCCATCGGAGAGGAGGACGACAACCTTATAGGAGCCATGCGACCCGCCGTGTACGTGGGCGTTGAGGTCGTCCGTGGCCCCCTGGATGCCTTTGGCGATGTCGGTGTCTCCTGCTCCTGAGGAATCACCGATGCCGTTGATTGCGCTACGCAGAGCGTCGGCGTTGCTGGTGAAGGTCACAACGCGGGTAGCGTTCGCTGCCCCGTCGAACGTTAGTACCTCGACGTGGCTGCCGCCCAGGGTGCTGCTGCCGGACCCACCGGCTATCCCATTGACAAGCGCCAGCGCGGCCTGTTTCGCCCAGTGCAGTTTGCTGGCGCCGCCGCTCTGGTCGTCCATGCTCCCGGTCCTGTCGATGGCGATGATCACGTCCAGATCTGCCTTCACCTCGCACTGCGGGGTTGGTGTGACCGCGGGATTGGTTAGAGCGGACACTCCGGGCACGCCGTTCGCGCTTAGAGACGATAGAGACAGTGCTATCGCCAGAGTGGCGGCGATAACGGCGACGGCACACCACGCCGTTCCCTTGAAGGAAATGACTCTTCTTGACATCCCGACCTCCTCTGTTCAATCTTGCCGAAAGTCCACCCCTCTGAGGGGAGCACTGGCATTCTTCTGGCTGAGTCAGCGGTCCCTTTGTGAACCACCTGGTATTCCCAGCGGGAGGCTGAGGTTGCATCCTCCCGCGAACATCCATCAGCTACGCCCAAAACAAAGGCCGCCGCCTTCAGCGCCACCCCGCTCGAAACGGGGTCTGAAAACGGCGGCTGAAGACCTCCGAAATCAGCCCTTCGGCAGCCCGGCTACCGTAGTCTCCCGTTTCCTGGTGCCGCTACTACGTCCCTGTCTCAGCAGGAGGGAGACCTTAGATCCGTGGCTTTGCGCCGGCCGGTTTCCCGGCCTTTGCCTTTTCGGAGACCTCTATTCTCTTTCTCTACTTCTAAGCAAGGGGTCGAGGGACCGGTTCAGCCTC
>JBEKDP010000212.1:0-3572 GCA_050014295.1 Dehalococcoidia bacterium
GCTCCGGCCAGCGCACCGTTATCCGCACCTGGTCGCGGGCCTCCACCATCATGCCGGAGATGGTCGGGCTGACCATCGGCGTTCACGACGGCCGGCGTCACGTGCCGATCTTCATCACCGAGAACATGGTCGGGCACAAGCTCGGCGAGTTTGCCATGACGCGCCTCTTCCGTGGTCACGGCGGCCGCTCCGCCCAGACCACCAAAGTCGCACCACGCAGGAAATAGCACCGGAGCGCGAGTAGATGGAAGCCAGTGCCAGGGCAAAGCAGGTGAGCGTCTCGCCGCGCAAGGTTCGCCTTGTGCTCGAGCAGCTTCCCGGCAAGCGGGTAGAAGAAGCCCTTACAATGCTTCGCTACCTGGCCGTGCCCAGCGCCCGCGACGTGGCCAAAGTCGTCAAATCCGCCGCCGCCAACGCTGAGAACAACCTCCAGCTCGCGTCGGGAAGCCTGCGGATCAAGGCTGCCTTCGCCGACGAGGCGCCGCGGCTAAAGCGGAGCCGTGCCCGTGCCCGCGGCCGCTCCAGCCCCATCCTGCATCGTAGTAGCCACATAACCGTCATCGTCGAAGAGGAGGAGCAGCGTGGGTCATAAGGTTCATCCCATAGGCTTTCGACTCGGTGTAATCTTCGGCTGGCAAAGCAAGTGGTACGCCAGCCGCCATTACGGCGAGCTCCTCCACGAGGATCTGAAGATCCGCGACAACATCCTTAAAGGCTTGCCCGACGCCGGCGTCTCCCGCGTCGAGATCGACCGCAACGCTAACATGGTGCTCGTGACCGTTCACACCGCTCGCCCCGGCATCGTAATCGGTCGCGGCGGTCAGAAAGTCGATGAGCTGCGGCAGCGCCTCGAAGCGCTCAGCGGACGCCGCGTCCGCGTCAACATCGTCGAGATCCGCCAGCCCGAGCTCGATGCCACCCTCGTCGCCCGCAGCGTCGCCGAGCAACTGGAACGGCGCGTTTCCCACCGCCGGGCCATGAAGCAGGCGGTTACCCGCACCCTGCAGCGCGGTGCTGAGGGCATCAAGATCATCGTCGGTGGTCGCCTCGGCGGCGCCGAGATGTCCCGCCGCGAGACGGAGAAATCCGGTCGCGTGCCCCTGCACACCCTGCGCGCCAACATCGACTACGGCACCGCCGAAGCGCGCACCACCTTCGGACGCATCGGCGTCAAAGTCTGGATATACAAGGGAGAGATACTCCCCGAGCCCAAGCCAGTGCGGGTCGAAGAGCCGCCCGCCGCCGAAGAAGAAGCGCCCGTCAGCGAAGCGCCCGCTGCCGCCGTCGCGGAGACCGCTGCTCCTGCCGAGGCGGAGGCTGCTGTTCCCGTTGAAGCGGAGGCGTCGGAGTAGAAGGCAATGCTTCAACCCAAACGAGTCCAACATCGCAAGACACACCGCGGACGCATGCGCGGCGAGGCCGCCGGCGGCAACCAGGTCACGTTCGGCGAGTTCGGGCTCCAGGCCATCGGACGCGCCTGGATTGACGCCCGTCAGATCGAGGCCGCCCGTCGCGCCATTACCCACCATGTCCGCCGCGGCGGCAAGGTCTGGATCCGCATCTTTCCCGACAAGCCGGTGACGGCGAAGCCCGCCGAGACCCGCATGGGAAGCGGTAAGGGAGCGCCCGATAAGTGGGTGGCCGTGGTCAAGCCCGGACGCATGCTGTTCGAGCTCGCCGGCGTCAAACGGGAGGACGCCGAGGAGGCGATGCGTCTCGCCGCCCACAAGCTGCCCATCGAGACCCGCTTCGTCGCCAAAGAGCGGGAGGGAGTCTAGCGATGGCCCGCCGGCGCAAGAAGACGGTACCGCAAGAGCTGCGCGCCCTCACCGACGAGGACTTGGCGCGCCGGCTGGAAGAGACCTACCGGCAACTCTTCACCTTGCGTCTCAAGCTATCAACGCGGCAGCACGCCAACCATCGGGAGTTGCCCAAAGTCAGACATCAGATAGCCCGCATCAAGACCTTCCAGCGGGAGAGAGAGCTGGCCGCCGCCTGGGAAGCGGCCCAACAACACGAGGTAACCTAAGCCATGTACACTCGCCGCAAGACGCGGGTTGGCGTCGTCACCAGCAACAAAATGCAGAAGACCGTGGTGGTCGCCGTCGAAGCCCACAAGCGTCACCCGCTCTATAACAAGACGATCCGCCGCACCAGGCACTACAAGGCCCATGACGAAAAGCAGGTCTGTGCCGTCGGCGACACGGTTCGCATCATTGAAAGCCGCCCCCTCTCGCGCGAAAAGCGCTGGCGGGTAACCGATATCCTCCTGCACCGCGAGATCGCCGAGATCGCACCCGGCGAGATCGACGCCTCCCTCCTTGGCATCACCCGGGAGCTGCCGCCGAAGGCCGCCGCCCCTGAGGCTGTCGTCGCCGAGGCGGAGCCGGTCGTCGAAGCCAAAGCCGAGGCGGAAGCCGCCCCTGAGGCTGTGGTCGCTGAGGCGGAGCCGGTCGTCGAGGCGCAGGCCGAGCCGGAAGCCCCCGAGGCCGTGGTCGCTGAGGCGGAGCCGGTCGTCGAGGCGCAGGCCGAGCCGGAAGCCCCCGAGGCCGTGGTCGCTGAGGCGGAGCCGGTCGTCGGGGCGCAGGCCGAGCCGGAAGCCCCCGAGGCCGCTGTTGCCGAGGCGGAGCCGGTCGCAGAGGCCAAAGCCGAGCCGGAGCCGAAGGCGAAGAGGAAGAAGGCGGAAGGCGCGCCTGTAGAAGAGGGAGACCAGGACAAGGAATGATCCAGCAGTATTCCCGCCTCAAGGTCGCCGACAACACCGGTGCGCGCCAGATAATGTGCATCCTCGTGTTGGGAGGAACGCGTCGCCGCTACGCCCGCGTTGGCGATGTCATAGTCGCCAGCGTCAAGCAGGCCCAGCCCGGCGGCAGCGTCAAGAAAGGCGACGTTGTCAAGGCCGTTGTCGTCCGCACCGTCCAGACCTACGGCCGCAAGGACGGCTCCTACATCCGTTTCGACGACAACGCCGCCGTCATCCTCAGCGACAAGGAAAACCCGAAGGGGACCCGCATCTTCGGCCCCGTCGCGCGCGAGCTGCGGGAGCGGAACTTCATGAAGATCGTCTCCCTCGCGCCGGAGGTCGTGTAGCGATGAACAAGATCAAGCGCGACGACGTCGTCCTCGTCATCACCGGCAAGGACCGCGGCAAGCAGGGCACCGTCCGCCGCGTCCTGCCGCGGGAGGGACGTCTCATGGTGCAGGGCGTCAACATGGTGAAGCGTCACCAGAAGCCGAAGGCGCAAGGCACCCAGGCCGGCATAATCGAAAAAGAGGCGCTGATTCAGATATCCAACGTCGTGCTCGTCTGCAAAAGCTGCAAACGGCCGGCGCGCATTGGCTTCGGATATCGCCCTGACGGCGTCAAGGCGCGTGTCTGCCGCCGTTGCGGCGAGTTCATAGACTAGGAGCAACCGTTGCCGCCCAGACTGAAAGAGTTCTATCGCCAGGAAGTCCTGCCGACGCTCGTCAAGGAGTTTAGCTACCAGAGCGTCATGGAAGCGCCGCGGCTGGACAAGATCGTCGTCAACATCGGCCTCGGCGAGGCGCTGCAGAACCCGCGCGCCCTCGAA
>JBEKDP010000213.1:0-3567 GCA_050014295.1 Dehalococcoidia bacterium
CCCGTTCCCCCGCGCCGTTCGCTACAATAGACAGACGAGCAAGGAGCACCTGTTTTGGCAGTCCTGCCCATCCGCTTTGCCGGCGACCCCGTCCTGCGCCAGAAGACGCACCACGTCAAGCGCATCGACGCCTCCGTGCAGCGCCTGATCGACGACCTGATCGAGACGATGCACGCCGCTCACGGCGTCGGCCTCGCCGCGCCCCAGGTCGGCCAGTCGCTGCGCGTCGCCGTCATCGGTGTCCCGGAGCAGGACGTAATCGTGCTCATCAACCCTGAGATCGTCAAACGCTTCGGTGAGCGACGTATCGAGGAGGGGTGCCTCTCCGTCCCCGGCTACGTAGCCGAGGTCACCCGCTCCCAGACCGTCACCGTCAAGGCCCTCGACCGCGACGGCAGGCCGCTGCGCGTCCGCGCAAAGGAGGACCTCCTGGCTGAGGCGCTGGAGCACGAGATCGACCACCTGGAAGGCGTCCTCTACATCGACTACCTGGAGAGCCCAGACCAGCTCATCAAGCTGGAACCCAACGTAGCCCCCGACGAACACGACGAGAAGGGCCTCTAGGGCCGGCGCCGGTCGTGGAGGAGCAGTACGCCCTGCCGTCTCTTGCGCCCGCCGTCCGCCGTCTCCTGCTGAAGCTTTTGAAAGCGTGCCGCCAGGCCAACGTCGACGCCTATCTGGTCGGCGGCTTCCTCCGCGGCCTCCTCCTCGGCGGAACGGCGGAGGACGTCGATATCGCTGTCTCGGGCGACGCCTCGGCGCTCGTGCACGACGCCGCTGAAGCCCTGAAGGGCCGTGCCTTCCCTCTCGACGAGGAGCGGGGCGTTTTCCGCGTCGCTCTTCCTGCCGGCGCCCCCGTGCGCTACGTCGACGTCACCCGCCTGCGCGGCGACATCGACAACGATTTGCGAGAGCGCGATTTCACCATCGACGCCATGGCTCTTCCCCTCGCCGCGCTCGCCGGCCGCACGCCGCCGCCGCTGCTCGACCCGCTCGCTGGTCGCGCCGACCTCGCCCGCCGCAGCGTGAGGGCCGTCGACGACGGCGTCTTTCGCGCCGACGGGCTCCGCCTGCTCCGCGCCGTCCGCCTGTGCGCCGAGCTGGACTTCTCGCTCGACGACGCCTCCGCCGCGCTCGTCCGCCGCGATGCGCCCCTTCTCGACGGCGTGTCGCCCGAGCGCAAGCGCGACGAGTTCGTCCGCATCCTGGCGACCACACGCGCCGCCGCGTCCCTCGCTCAGCTCGATGCGCTCGGCCTGCTGGAGCGCCTGCTGCCGGAGGTCGCCGCCTGTCGCGGCGTCTCCCAGCCGAAGGAGCACCATTGGGACGTCTTCCGGCACTCTATCGAGACAGTCGCCGCCCTCGACTTCATGCTGGCGGACGCTGCGCCGTCGGACCGCCGCCGGGCGGCCATGTGGCACGAACTCTGGGGTCAGCTCGCCTGGCTGCCCGACCTGCGCGCGCATTTCTATGAGGAGACCGTGGAGGGCAGGACGCGGGCGGCGCTCCTCAAGCTGGCCGGCCTTCTCCATGACGTTGCCAAGCCCGAAACAAAGGCCCCGGACAGGACCGGCCGCATCCGCTTCTTCGGCCACGCTGAGCTCGGCGCCGAGAAAGCGGCCGCCGTACTGCGACGGCTTCGCTTCAGCGGCGCTGAAACGCGCCTTGTCGCCCTGATCATCGAGGATCATCTTCGGCCGGGCCAGTTGAGTGGCGGCGGCCCGCCCACCCGTCGTGCCATCTACCGCTTCTTCCGCGACACTGGCGATGCTGCTGTCGACATCCTCTTTCTGACACTGGCCGATGCTCTGGCCGCCCGTGGCCCTCGTCTGCGAGTCGCCACCTGGCGGAGGCACGTCGCCTACGTCAGCTACGTCCTGGCGCGGCACTATCTCGACCGACCGCCGGCCGTGCCGCCGCGCCTGCTCACCGGCGACGACCTGATGGCGGAGCTAGCCGTCGAACCCGGGCCTCTCGTCGGGCGGCTGCTTGCCGCCGTCGAAGAAGCGCGGGGTGCGGGCGAGATCACGACGGGCGAAGAAGCGCTGGCCCTCGCGAGGAGCCTGCGCAGCGAACTGGCGAGGAGTTCTCGGCGAAGATCGCAAAAAGACGCCGATTAGTGGCATCTAAGGTATTGCGGCGTTATAGTAGTTGTTGACTGGTTTATGTGGCTGGTCGATCTTTTTCAGTCGACCCGCCAAGAATGGGATGGGAGCTAGCTAGCCGCATTGCATCGAAGAATCGACCGAGTCCTACTCGTTTTCATCCTTGCCCTCGCCGCCTTCTCCCTGATCACGATGTGGCCGTCCGATCCCGGACGGTACCTGCCTAAGTCCATCCCCTGGCCGAAGGGGCACGGCATCTCGATCGGCTCGTTCAAGCGGACGACGATGCGTCTTGGCCTCGACCTCCGCGGCGGCACCCGCCTCGTGCTGGAAGCGGACACGAGCCAATCGCCGGACATCAGCGTTGATGACGCTCTCAACGGCGCCATCAACATCATCGAGCGCCGCATCAACGCGTTCGGCGTCGCCGAGTCCGAGATCCAGCGCCAGGGCTCGAATCGCATCGCCGTACAGCTTCCGGGCATCACCGCCACCCAGGCGATGAATGAGATCGGCAAGACCGCCCTGCTCGAATTCCGCGAACTCAAGGTCGACGCCAACGGCAATGTGGCCGTCATGCAGAACGGCCAGGAGACGTACATTCCGCTGACCTCGATGACCCAAACCGACCTTGACAACGCTGTCTGGATACCCTCCGTCGCCACCGGCAGCGACGGCATCGCGAAACCGCTCACGGGCCGCTATCTAACCAACACCTTCCTCGGGGCCGACCAGGCTGGCTTGCCCGTGGTTCGATTCCAGTTCAACAGCGAGGGTGGCCATCTCTTCGGCCAGATCACCCAACGTCTGCTCAAGCAGCCGATTGCTTTCTTCCTCGATGGCAACCCGATTCTTACCACCGACAACCACGTCGATGCGCCGATCGTTCAGTCCCAGATCACCGACAGTGGTGAGATCACCGGGATGAGTCTCGACAACGCCAACTACCTGATCAAGCTGCTCAAGGCCGGCGCCTTCCCCGTGCCGCTGAAGGTCGTCCAGAGCGAGGACGTTGACGCCACTCTCGGCCAGGATGCCGTGCAGAAGAGCGTCATCGCCGGCGAGATCGCAATGGTCATCATCATCCTCTTCATGATTCTCTACTACCGCCTGCCGGGTCTCGTCGCTGCTGTGGCGCTGTCCATCTATGCCACAGTGGTGCTCGCCGTCTTCAAGCTAATACCTGTCACCCTCACCCTGACCGGCATCGCCGCCTTCGTCCTGTCCGTGGGTATGGCGGTTGACGCCAACATTCTCATATTCGAACGCATGAAGGAAGAACTGCGTATAGGACGTAGTCTCGTCGTCGCTATGGAGGAGGGCTTCAACCGCGCTTGGTCCTCCATCCGCGACAGCAACGTCTCGACGCTGATCACCTGTGGCATCCTCTACTGGTTCGGCGACCAGTTCGGCGCTAGCCTCGTCAAAGGCTTTGCCCTCACCCTGGCGCTCGGTGTCATGA
>JBEKDP010000214.1:0-3562 GCA_050014295.1 Dehalococcoidia bacterium
CAGCATGATCCCATTCTGAGGCATTGAGGAGGGCGATGACGCTTTCGAGGGCGTGCGCCGCCTCTTGCGGCTTGCCGGCGAAGCGCTTGCCGAGGAGCAGGTCGGTCGGGTAGTCGAGAGGGCCTTCCAGGAAGAAGAAGTCGGTCAGAGCGGCGGCCTCGTCGAGGCGCTTGAGGCGCTCCTGGACGAGGGGGACGATGCGCAGGACGTAGGCGCGGTCGAGGGGGCGCGGCACCGACAGCGGCAGGTCGCCGTCCAGACGTTCGGCGAGGAGATCGGCGAGGCGCTGCGGCGGCAGATCGCGCAGGTAGACGCCGTTCATCCAGGTCAGCTTGTCGACGTCGAACACGGCGGGGTTCTTGACGATGCGCTCGATGCTGAAGTGGCGGACGAAGTCGTCGCGGGAGATGATCTCGGTGTGGTCGTCGAGGGACCAGCCGAGGAGGCCGAGGAAGTTGAACATCGCCTCCGGCAGATAGCCCTCGCGCTTGTAGTCGAGGACGGAGACGGCGCCGTGGCGCTTGCTCAGCTTGGCCTTGTCTCTGCCCAGGATCATCGGCAGGTGGGCGAAGCGCGGCGGCTCGTGGCCGAGCGCCTGGTAGAGCAGGAGATGGCGGGGCGTGCTGGGCAGCCACTCGTCGGCGCGCAGGACGTGGCTGATCTGCATGAGGTGGTCATCGACGACGTTCGCCAGGTGGTAGGTGGGGAAACCGTCGGACTTGAGGAGGACGAAGTCGTCCAGAGTGTCGTTCTCGAAGACAACGCGATCACGGATGAGGTCGACGAAGGCCGTTTGGCCGGAGAGGGGCGTCTTGAAGCGCACGACGGGGACGGCGCCGCGGGCCTCCTCCTGGGCGCGCTCGGCGGGGGTCAGGTTGCGGCAGCGGCGGTCGTAGCGCGGCGGCTGCTTGAGGCGAGCCTGCTCGGCGCGGACCTGATCGAGGCGCTGCGGCGTGCAGTAGCAGCGATAGGCGGCGTCGGCGGCGATGAGCGCGTCGGCGGCGCGATGGTAGTGGTCAAGGCGCTGCGACTGGAGGTAGGGGCCGTAGGGGCCGCCAACGTCGGGGCCCTCGTCCCAGTCGAGGCCGAGCCAGCGGAGGCCGTCGAGGATGGCGTCGAGGGCTTCGGGCACGAGGCGGGTCTGGTCGGTGTCCTCGATGCGGAGGATGAAGCAGCCACCCTCGTGGCGGGCGAAGAGCCAGTTGAAGAGGGCAGTGCGGATGTTGCCGACGTGCGGGACGCCGGTAGGGCTAGGGGCGAAACGGACGCGAACGGTCACAGCACACGCCAGCGGTAAAGAGATACGAGCCTTCCGCGCCAGCAGGTCAGGCCGTCTCCATCATAGCAGAGATCGGCGGTCACTTGAGACAGCGGGCCGGCACGCCGAGCCAGCCAAGGGCTGTCATCACGGCCATGTTGACCACGGCGACGAGCGTGAGGACGCCAGCCTCGGCGAAAGGCCGGTTCGCGGCGTAGCCACGCAGCCCTCCCCTGACAAAGTCGGCGATCTGCACTCGCAGGGCGTGCCAGCCGAGGGCGATGAACAGCGTGACCAAGGCGGCGATAGTCAGCAGGAGGAAGGACAGCATGAAGCTGAACGCGAGGTACTCCCAGCGGTTGGACTGGGTCGGGCCGGTGATAAGCCGGCGGGTGGCGTAGTAGTTAAGCAGGCCGGGCACGACGATGAAGGCCGCGATGAGCATCCAGGGGATGAGAAAATCCACGGGTCACCTCCATGTGACGAAAATTCGGCCCGCGCTCGGCGGCCGGTGGGCACATTCTAGTGGATGGAGGGCAGTTCCTCAAGTCCGCCGCCGCGACGCGTTGGTGATCCCGCGCTCTCGCCGCTGCCGTCTCCGGAACAGGCGCGCCTTCTGCCTACCCTCGCACGGGGGATTCCCCCCTCTGCGCTCCCCCTGGTCACCTGCGCATCGCATGACAGCCAACGCGACCCTCCTCTAGGAGAGGGAACGCGCCAGTTGCAGGGCGCGCTGGAGGTCAGGCGGTAGGGGCGACTCGAAGGCGAGTGGACGGCCGTCGACGGGATGACGGAAAGCGAGGCGATAGGCATGGAGGAACTGACGGCCCACGAGCGGCGTCGGCTTGCCGTAGACGGCGTCGCCGACGACGGGGTGGCCGATGGCGGCGAGATGGACGCGGATCTGGTGCGTGCGGCCGGTGGAGGGCGCCACTTCGACCAGCGTGAGACCGCCGAGGTGCTCGCGGACGCGATAGGCGGTCGTGGCGGCGCGGCCCTGCTCGACGACGGCCATACGCTTGCGGTTGTGGGGATCACGGCCGATGGGGGCGTCGATGACGGCTTCGGGCGGGTCGACGTGGCCCTGCACGAGGGCGAGGTACTTTTTCTCGACGGTGCGTTCCTTCAGTTGCCGCGACAGGCCGGCGTGGGCGCGGTCGTTCTTGGCGACGATGAGCAGGCCGGAGGTGTCCTTGTCCAAGCGATGAACGATACCGGGCCGGAGGACGCCGCCGACGCCCGCGAGGTCGGTGCAGTGGGCAAGCAAGGCGTTGACCAGGGTGTGGGCGGTTTGGCCGGCGGAGGGATGGACAGTAAGGCCGGCGGGCTTGTCGACGACCAAGAGGTCCTGGTCCTCGTAGACAACGGCGAGAGGGACCGACTCGGGTAGGAGATCGAGGGCTGCCGGCGGCGGGACGTGGACCGAGACGGTGTCACCGGCTCGGAGGAGATGCGACGGCTTGGCCGGTCGGCCGTTGACGGTCGCGAGGCCGTCTGCGACGAGGCGTCGCGCGTGGGAGCGGGATAGCTCGGGGCAGTGATGGGCGACGTAGACGTCCAGACGCGCGCCGTCCTCTTCGACGACAAGCCGGAAGAGGCGTCCGCTTAGGTCGTGTTCTTGCTCGGCCACAGGCTGTCGCTGAAGGTGAGAAACACGACGATGGTGATGACGCCGATGACGATGCAAGAATCCGCCACGTTGAAGGCGGGCCAGAAGCGGAAGTCGATGAAATCGGTGACCTTACCGACGCGTATGCGGTCGCTGAGATTGCCGAGCGCGCCGCCGAGCTGGAGGCCGAGGGCAATGCGGAGGATGCCGTGCTCCATAGGCGGGTAGAGGTAGTAGAGGAGGATGGCGGCCAGCCCGAAGAGGGTGGTGAACGTGAGGAAGACCGTCTGGCCCTGAAGGATGCCGAAGGCTGCTCCAGTGTTGGTGACATGAGTTATGCGAAGGATGCCGGTGTGGGGAAAAGACTCGCCCAGGGCAAGATTCGTGCGCACCAGGTACTTGGTAAACTGGTCGGCGATATAGACCAGCGAGGCGATGAGGAAGAACAGGAAATCATGCTCGAAACGCAGAAAAAGCCGGCTATGGGTTGTGGACATCCGCTTATCGGATTCGAGCATTGTAGCTTTCTTAGTATGAGCCACCGCGTCGACGAGTGGCTAACTTCTCTAACACTGTCGATGATAGCATCGACACGGAGCGGCTGGCAATGAAACGAGCGGTCGCGACGGGGGTCAGGCCAACGCTCAGGGAGGGTGACCATTCCGGATTCTGGGAGCCGGCAAGGTACCACATAA
>JBEKDP010000215.1:0-3529 GCA_050014295.1 Dehalococcoidia bacterium
TTCAACGCCCCGAACCCCTTCTCCTTCTGTATCCCCATCGCGTCGATGACGCAGTCGCTCTCGAACGACAAGAGCGTCGTGGATTCCAAGATAAACTCTATCACCTCTGTTGGGGGCAGCGGCACGAACATCTGCAACGGGGTCAACGAGGCCAATCAGATCCTCTATGGGGTCAACCATCACGACGTCAGCAACATGCTGCGTATAGTCGTAATTCTCTCCGACGGGGACAATACGTATAACGTAGCAGCAAATGGCGTGCCGACGGTGACCGGTCACCCGTCCAAGACGCCCACCCCTAATCCCAGCTACCAGCTACCTGCCGCCTGCCGGCCGGCCAACCCGAACCAGTCCAGCGACGATACCGGCACGAGCTGCATGCCCGCCCAAACACACCAGAAGGATCTGGATCTCAAGACCATGGCGCTCGTCAACACCATGAAGAGCAATGGCGTAGAGTTCTATGTTGTCGGATTCGGCGTATGCGGCTCGTCAAACACTAACCTTTGCAACACGAGCATGATCGGCGGCAACTACGACGACACCACGGCTAACCGGAACCTGCTGAAGTGCATCGCCTCCTCCTCGTCTGGCACTAACAACCACTACTTTGAGGCGACGACCGCAGCGGACCTGCCCGGAATCTTCACTAGCATCGCCCGGCTCATCGGCTTCCGGCTGATCAAATAGGGTGGAACGGTACTGGAGTGAGCGCAGACAGATGTTGAAGCGACGTACAGTGACAGAAGCGCCGGTGCTCGGGACCTCGATGCCGCCGCAATCCCAGCGGGGAGCGACGATCGTCGAGTTCGCCCTCATCGCGACGGTGTTCCTGCTTCTCGTCTTCGGCGTCATCGACTTCGGCCGCCTCTTCCAATCGTGGGTCACCATCCAGTACGCCGCGCGCGAAGGGGCTCGCTATGCCATCACCGGCCGGACCGATTGCGCCGTGGCCGGCGATGACCGCGTTGCCTGCATCGTCAACCAGGCCAAGGCAGCAACCACCGGGTTGTACGGCGCACCGGGCAACATCACCGTCAAGATCCGGAGCTGGTCGTACCCGAACTACGCAAACCCCGCACAGGAAGGTTCGCCCGGCAACGCCTGCGACGAGATCGAGGTCGAGGTGGATTACGACCATCACCTCATGACTCCAATCATCAGTAGCATCGTCAGTCATGTCCCTCTCGTTGGACGCGAACGCGTCCTGATTGAGCCATACGGGCCTTGTGGCGGCACCTAAAGAAGAGCCGCTGCGGCCAGGCGAGGCAGCGTTAGAGCGGCGGCGACGCCGTCGTCCGCTTCCTGAGGGCTGCCAGTCCGCCCGCGGCCGCGGCGAGGCTCGTTGCCTCTCCCAAAGACCGGACAAGCGCATCGCTGCGGGGTTCAAGACATGGGCCTAGCAGCCGATACTCATAGAGGTGAGTTGACACTCGCTCCAAGCCAAAATCAGACTCGCCGTCTTGCCGCGATAGGGCGGCGGGACGTTCATGCAACCAAGCGGAGGTAGCCTTATGGCTAGAGGAGGAGCCGGTGGACCGGCTAGCAGGATAAATCGTCGGTTCCTGATGCTGGCCTTAATTTCGGCGGCGCTCAGCGCCCTGTTGGTTTATGTAGCAATCTCCCGCAGCACGGGCACCAAGGCGACCGAGTCATCGGAGGTGACGGCCTCCACCGTCGTCGCTGTCATGGAGATACCCGCACGCACGCAGATCACCGCCCAAATGGTGGCGGTGCGCGATGTGCCCCTGAGCGTCCGGGCGACCACCGCGCTCAGCAGCGTCGATGATGCGGTCGGCAAGGTAGCGCGCTACCCCATCTCCGTCGACGAGCAGGTGACCACTCCGAAAGTCGTTTCTCTGACAGGGCCGGAGACCAAGGACTCGCTGGCATTCGTCGTGCCACAAGGGATGCGCGCCGTCTCCGTCACCGCCGATCAGGTTCTGAGCGCCGGCGGACTGATCTTGCCCGGTGACTATGTAGACGTAATGAGCGTCATCAAAGGGAAGACCACGGCTGGAGACGAGGTCGACGCCTATGTTGTGCGCACACTCCTCCAGAACGTGCAGGTGCTCGCCGTCGCTCAAACGCTGGCCGACGTGTCCGCGACCGGAGGCGGTGGAAGCACCTCCTCCAGCGGAAGCGGGTCGAAACCGAATCCCGAGGCGACGACTCT
This sequence comes from Dehalococcoidia bacterium, assembly GCA_050014295.1. GTDB lineage: Bacteria > Chloroflexota > Dehalococcoidia > DSTF01 > JALHUB01 > JBEKDP01. The sequence continues at coordinate 2,177 of JBEKDP010000215.1, forward strand.
AACTCTGCTCGTCTCGCCGGAGCAGGCGGAGTGGGTGTTCCTCGCCGAATCGAACGGCACCTTGAGAGCGATTGTGCGTGCATTCGGTGACGCCGATGTCACTCAGGTTCGCCCCATCTACCAAACGGAGCTTTACCCGGCGGGAGCGCCGCCGGGAGGGGGATAGGGCTCAGACCCAAGACAACGTAGCACTGGATCGGGAGAGCAGGGAAGTCGATGTCTAAGACTCCAGAAGCTGTGATCATTGACCCGGACCTCGGCAGTCGCGCCGACGTCAAGCGGGCCCTCACGCTCGCGCGCTTCGCGGTGACGGGGGAGGCGGGCTACGGCATAGAGGCCATCACCGTGGCCAAAGAGACGAAGCCCGACGTCTTCCTCGTCAACGTCGAGGAGCCGGTGGCGCGCTCCCTGCAGACCATCGAGGCGCTCGGTGACGCGGTGCCCGACTCGGCGGCGATCGTCTACTCGACCCTCGCCGACGCCGCCTCCGTGCGTCGCGCGATGGTGGCGGGCGCCCGCGACTATCTCATCAAGCCCGTCAAGCCCGAGGATCTTACGCGGGCCATCTACGGTGTTCTCGAGCAGGAAGAGAAGCGGCGTCTGCGGCTCTCCGGCGATAGGCAGGAGGCGCCGGCGCGCGGCACAGTCATCACCATCTTCGGTGCCAAGGGCGGCATCGGCAAGACGACGATCGCCACCAATCTGGCTACCGCCCTTATCCGCGGCACCAGCAGCACCGTCACCTTGGTCGACATGGATACCCGTTTCGGCGACGTCGCCATCATGATGGACGTGGCAGTCGAGCAGAGCATCGCCGACCTGGCGCGTCACGTCACCGACATGGACAGGGACACTGTCCGTGACTATCTCGTCCGGCACCACAGCGGTGTCATGATCCTGCCGGCGCCGCTCCACCCGACGGAATGGCGCAACGTCACGCCACCGCAGATAACCAAGATCATCGATCTCCTGGCGCAATCACATGACTACGTGGTAGTGGACACCCCCGGCACGTTCAACGAGATCGTGGCCGCGACCCTGGAAGCCGCCAGCCTCATTCTGTTGGTGACGAGCATGGACATCGCCAGCATCAAGGACACCGCCTTGGCGCTGGAGATGCTTCAGAGCGCCGCCATCTCTGAGGACAAGGTCAAGCTCGTCGTCAACCACTCCACCGCCGCTAACACCTTGCGCGAAGAAGACGTCGAGCGAGTACTGGAGTACAGCGTGTTCTGGCGTATCCCCCACGACCTGAACGTGGCGACGAGCACGCAGCTCGGCCAGCCGGTCATCATCACCAAACCCTACGCCAGAGTATCGCGGAGCATCACAGACCTTGCAAGCACCCTCAGC
>JBEKDP010000216.1:0-3510 GCA_050014295.1 Dehalococcoidia bacterium
AATCGTGGAGACCGTCGACCGCCTGCACCAGGAGGTCACGCCGCTGATCCACCCACAGCGCATGCTGGAGAAGATGCGAAAGGAGAGCCCCCGCTTCGCCCAGGTCAACGGCTTGTTGGCAGACCACATCGTCGGCCTCGCGGGGACGATGGCGTTCTTCTACATCCTCTGCCTGCTACTGGCAGGCTGGGCCTTCTGGCAAAGCGTCATCGGCCACGACAGCGGTTTTGACCCCTTTCCCTATGCGTTTCTCTTCTTCGTCTTGGGCGGGATTATGCAGTCGCTCTTCGTGCCCACGATGCTGACGGCCTCTAACCGGTCCGCGGAACGCGACCAGATCAAGGACGAGGCCGACCACCGCGCCTGGTCGCACCTGTACGACGTCAACGACGAGCAACTCACTCTCCTGAAGCAGTTGGTCGCGGCCCTATCTTCGGGGCAGGCGCCGGCAGGTCCGCCTGCGGCCTGAGCCGCCGTTGCCGTCGGCATGGTGCCCGCAGCGGGCTCGACGATTCGTTCACCCATCCTCCATGCGGGGAAGCCCTGCGGTCACACAACCTGCACGTGAGCGGGCTACACTGTTTTTGATAGAAAGGGGCAATGTAGCCCTTGCTTGTTGCGAATATCCTTCAAGAAAGAAGGCGAGGTCGATGGAAGCTCAAGAATATGCCTACGTCATAATCGGCGGAGGGCTCACCGGCTCAGCGGCGGTGGACGGCATCCGGGAGGTCGATGGGAGCAGGCCGATCCTGCTGATCGGCGGCGAGAACCACCTTCCCTACGACCGGCCGCCGCTCAGCAAGAAGCTCTGGTTTGGCCAGAAGACGCTGGAGCAGATCTTCGTTCACGACCGCGACTACTATGAAAGCAACGGCGTGGCGCTCTCCCTGGGGACGCGCGTCGAGACCCTCGACGCCGCCGCCAAGACGATTGTCGACGACAGCGGCCGCGAGTACCGCTATGAGAAGCTCCTGCTGGCGACCGGCGGCGTTCCGCGCTCCCTCCCCTTTCCCGGCGCCAACCTGGAGGGCATCTGCTACTACCGCTACCTGGACGACTACCTTCGGATAAGGGGCGAGGCAACCGATGGGAAGAAGGCGCTGGTCGTCGGGGGCGGCTTCATCGGGTCGGAGCTCACCGCCGCCCTGACGTCGAAGGGCGTCGACGTGACCATGATCTTTCCGACGCCCTACATCTGCGACCGCGTGTTCCCGCCATACCTGGGCAAAGCGATCCAGAAGTACTACCGCGAGCACGGCGTGACGGTGCTCAACGGCGACGCGCCGGTCTCGTTCAGCCGGGCGGCGGGCCGCTACTTGACCGAGACGCAGGCCGGACGGCAGATCCATTCTGACATCGTCATAGTCGGAATTGGCATCGTGCCGGAGACGGCGCTCGCCCGCAGCGCGGGCCTGGAGGTGGGCAACGGCATCGTGGTCAACGAGTACCTTCAGTCGTCGGACCCGGACATCTACGCCGCCGGCGACAACGCCTTCTTCCCCTATCAGGCGCTCGGCCAGCGGATGCGCATCGAGCACTGGGACAACGCCATCAGCCAGGGGAAGTGGGCAGGGCGCAACATGGCCGGCGCCCACGAAGAGTTCACCTACATGCCCTACTTCTTTTCCGACCTCTTCGAGTTCGGCTACGAGGCCGTGGGCGAGGTCGACTCGCAGTTGGAGACGAGCGCCGACTGGCAGAAAGAGAACGACACCGGCGTCATCTACTACCTCCGCGACGGCACGATCAGAGGGATGATGATGTGCAACGTCTGGGACAAGGTGGAAAAGGCGCGCGAGATCATCCGGGCCGGCCGGCGCGTCACGGCGGATAGCCTGCACGGCGTGCTGGTCTGAGAGGAGAGCGAGATGTCTCTGGCAGACGAGAAGAGCCATCCAATCGCGGCCGGTGAGCAGCCTCTTCCCGGGGACGAGGCGAAGACGCTGGCCCGCGACGTGCCGGGTTGGACGCTGGTCGACGGCAGGATCGAAGAAGACCTCCGGTTTGCGGACTTCGGCCAGGCGATCGAGTTCGTGAATCGGGTCGCCGGCGTCGCGGCGCGCGAAGACCATCACCCCGACATCCTCATCTCTTACAACAGAGTGCGGCTCATCCTTTCGACGCATAAAATCGGCGGCCTCTCCCGCAACGACTTCATTGTGGCGGCGAAGATAGATCGCCTGCTATAGTGGCGGCAGCAAGTCGAAGGGATTAGCGACTGCATGGCCGACGACCTCCACGGGAAGACCGCGCTGGTTACCGGCGCCGCCAAGCGCATCGGCCGCGCCATCTCCCTTGCCCTCGCTCACGAAGGGGCGAACGTCGTCATTCACTACCGCGAGTCACAAACGGAGGCGGAGAAGCTGCGCGCCGAACTGGACGAACAGGGCGTCCGCTCCTGGCTCCTGAAGGCTGATTTCGACCGGCCGCAGGAGTACGAGTCGCTCGTCGCGCGGGCGCTCGACGCGGCGGGCTCGCTGGACATCCTCGTCAACAACGCCTCCATCTTCCCCGTGAACCGGCTCAGCGAGCTCACGCTCCAAGACCTCGCCCGCAACATCGAGGTCAACGCTTGGGTGCCGTTCGTGCTCAGTCGCGATTTCGCCCGCCTGGTCGGCCGCGGCAAGATCGTGAACCTCGTCGACTCCCGTACCAACGACTTCGATTGGGCGCACGCCGCTTACGCCCTCAGCAAGTACGTGCTCCTGGCGCTGACCCGCGCTACCGCGCTCGAGTTCGCGCCCGCGATAACGGTCAACGGCGTCAACCCGGGCCTGATCCTGCCGCCCCCGGACAAAGACGAGAGCTATATCGAGCGCCTGGTGCACACGGTGCCGCTGAAACGACGCGGCAGCCCGGAGGACATCGCTGAGGCGGTCATCTATCTCCTCAAGAGCGACTTCCTTACCGGCGAGGTGATAAACGTCGACGGCGGCCGCCACCTCAGGGAGTATGGTGATGGATCGCATCATAATTAGCGACCTCTCCGCCCGCTGCGTCCTCGGCGTCGACGAGCACGAGCGCGCCGAGCGGCAGGACGTGCTGATCAACCTGGCCATCCACGCCGACCTGCGCCCGGCCGCCAAGAGCGACCGCTTCGAGGACGCCGTCGACTACCGCTCGCTGAAGAAGCGGATCCTGGAGACGGTGGAGGGCTCGCAGTTCTACCTGCTGGAGGCGCTCGCCGAGGCGATTGCCAACGTCTGCCTGGAGCACGCCGGCGTATCGAAAGTCGAAGTGCGCGTCGACAAGCCGTCGGCGCTGCGTTTCGCCCGAAGCGTCGCCGTGGAGATCGTGCGCGAGCGTCGAGGCCAGATACGCGGGTAGCGCCCGGCCCCCGCGAGAAGAGAGAACGTCAAATGGACGAGAAAAGCGAGAAGATCGAGGGCCTGGTGCAGCAGATTCTGGCCGAGATCGGCGAGGACCCGCAGCGCGAAGGGCTGCTCAAGAGCCCGAAGCGCGTCGCCTCAGCCCTGGCGTTCCTGACCTCCGGCTACGATGCCGACATCG
>JBEKDP010000217.1:0-3471 GCA_050014295.1 Dehalococcoidia bacterium
GCGCACGATAGCGCCGGGTGCGGCGCTGGAGATGATCCTTTCCGGGGACGAGATCGACGCGGCGGAGGCGCTGCGCCTGGGGCTGGTGCATCGCGTGGTGCCGCGGGAACGGCTCTACGCCGAGGCGGAGGCGTGGGCCCGCGAGCTGGCGGCGCGCTCGCCGGTGGCGCTGCGCTATGCGAAGGAAGCGGTGACGCGCGGCCTGGAGCTGCCGCTCGCCGAGGGGCTGGCGCTCGAGGAGCGTTTCGCGACGCTGCTGCTCGCCTCGCCGGAAGGGGCGCGCGGGCTGCTTCTATACAAAGAGAAACAGGCGGCCGGTTCGCTGACAGGGAAGGGCGGCAAGGACTGATGAACACGGCCGAGTTCCTGGAGATAAGCGCGGCGGTTGTGCCGGAGCGGGAGGCGCTGGTCTGCGGCGAACAGCGGATCACCTACGCGGACATGGCGCGACGAGTGAACAGGCTGGCCAATGCCCTCCAGAGCCGAGGCATCTCGCGGGGGACGAAGGTCGCCGTCATGGCGCTGAACAGTGCCCAGTACGTAGAGACGTACTACGCGTGCGCCAAGATCGGCGCCGTGTTCGTGCCCCTGAACTATCGGGCGAAACGGGAAGAGCTCGTCCACGTGCTGAACAATTCGGAAGCGTCGGTGCTGTTCGCCGGCAGCCGCTACCTGGAGATGGTCGCTTCTTTGCGGCCGGAGCTGACCGCCGTCAGGGACCTGGTCTGCATCGACGCGCGTGCGGAAGGCATGCCGAGCTACGGCGACCTCCTTGCCGCCGGCAGCGAGGACGAGGTATCCGTGGAGATCGACGAGCAGGACGCGACGGCGCTGATTTACACGAGCGGCACGACGGCGCTGCCCAAGGGCGTCGTCCTCACCTATCTGACGCTTTCCGTCTATGTGGCGAACACGATGAGCCCGGCAAACCCGGAGGAGGAGCCGGAAGTGACCTTGCTCTCCGTGCCCGTCTACCACGTCGCCGGCCTGACGGCCATCATGTCGTCGATCTGGGGCGGGCGGACGCTGGTCATTCTCCCTCAGTTCGAGCCGGAGCTGTGGCTGGATACGGTTCAGAGGGAGCGGGTGACGCACAGCTTCGTCGTGCCGACGATGCTGAAGCGGATCATGGACCGGCCCGATTTCGAGAAGTACGACCTGAGCTCGCTCCAGCTCCTCACCTACGGCGCCGCCCCCATGCCCTACGAGGTCGTGCGGAAAGCCGTGGACGTGTTCAGGTGCGGGCTGATGAACGCCTATGGCCAAACGGAGAGCACCTCCACAATGACCTACCTGGGGCCGGACGACCACCGGATCGAAGGGACGGCAGAGGAGAGGGACAAGAAGCTCGACCGGCTGCGCTCCGTGGGACGGTCGATGGACGATGTGGAGATAGCGATCATGAGTCCGCGGGGCGAAGTTCTCGAGGCGGGCCGTGAAGGGGAGATCTGCGTCGCCGGCGCCCGCATCATGCGAGAGTACTATGGCCAGGCGGAGGCAACGGCGGCGGCGGTCAAGGACGGCTGGCTGCACACGGGGGATGTCGGCTATCTGGACGAGGACGGCTACCTGTTCATCACCGGTCGAACGAAGGACCTGATCATACGCGGCGGCGAGAACATATCGCCGGGGGAGATCGAGGGCTGCCTGGAGGAGCACCCGAAGATAGCCGAGGCGGCGGTGATCGGCGTGCCGGACGTCGAGTGGGGAGAGAGGGTGAAGGCGCTCGTCGTGCTTCGTCCGGGCGAGGCGATGACGCCGGCGGAGGTCGTCGAGTACTGCAAGGGTCGCATCGCGAGCTTCAAGGCGCCGGAGGAGGTTGCCTTCGTGGACGAGCTCCCGCGCAACCCTCTGGGGAAGGTGCTGAAGACGGAGCTGCGGAAGCAGCACGGCGCGTCGGCGTAGGCCTGTTCGCAGCGGCCACGCGTGGGGAAAAGAGGCCGTTGCCGCTATCTTGATGTACGCGTTATGATGTGCCTTGGCCGCAATTATACGAGTCTTGTTCCCCATCAGTGAGCCTGGATCACGCCGGTGCTGCGGCTTAGAGGAGGCGAATGGTGGCACCTGCAAATGAGTTCCCTGGAAACATCTTCTTCTATTTGATTGTCGTAGGCTTCTCCGCCTTTTTCCTGCTGAGTGTGGCCGCGCGGCTCATACCGTTCTTCAAGTCGAAGGGAGCGCCGCGCTTCGATCACCTTCCAGCGCGCGTGGGCGATTTCTTGCTGGTGATGATCGGGCAGTCGAAGTTCTACCGGCGCAAGTACTGGTATTCGGGCATTCTGCACCCTCTGATCTTCTGGGGGTTCCTCGTCCTGCTGATCCGCAGCTTGAACATGCTGCTGGACGGCGTCAGCGCGCAGATTAGCCTGCAGCATATCCTGGGCCCCGTGTTCAACGGCTACCGGCCGGTGGGGGACCTGTTCAACGTGCTGGTGATGGTGGGCGTGGCGATGGCCGCTTATGAGCGCTTTTTCGTGAAGCCGTCCCGAATGACGTTGAACATCGACGCGTGGAAGATCTTGGGAATGATCTTCTTCCTGATGGTGACGGACATCCTCGCCAACAGCTTCGAGTTGAACCTGGAGAGCGGGACGAAGGAGGCCTACTCCTTCGTCGCGTACGGCGTGTCGAACATCTGGGTCGGCGTGAACCTCTCCCATGACGCGACGGGCATGCTGCACGCGACGTTCTGGTACGCGCATCTCACAATTCTGTTCACCTTCCTCTGTTTTCTGCCCTACTCCAAGCATTCTCACGTGCTCACCGTGGCATTCAACGTCTTCTTCCGCAGCAGCGAGCCCACCGGCGTCCTCCAGCCCATAAACATCGAGGCGATGATGGAGAACCCTGAGGAAGGGGCGACGTTCGGGGTCGGCAAGGTGACTGACTTCACCTGGAAGCAATTGCTCGACTTCATGACCTGCACGGAATGCGGCCGCTGCCAGTCGAACTGCCCGGCCTTCCTGACGGACAAAGAGCTATCGCCGAAGGAGATCCAGCACCACGGGCGCATGGCGCTCCTCGCCAATGTGCCGTCGGTGACTTCGCTGCTGAAGGGCAAGATGTCGCCGGAGCAGGACGGGGAACCGATCGGGCTCGTCGACACGATGGGATTCGATTCGATCTGGGACTGCGTGACTTGCGGCTCCTGCCAGTACTGGTGCCCGGTGATGATCGAGCACGTCCCGACGATCATGGACGTTCGGCGCTACCTGGTCATGGACGAGGCGCGGATGCCGGAGACGGCGCAGGCGACGCTCATGCAGTTGGAGCAGCGCGGTCACCCCTGGCGCGGCACCCCCTTCGGGCGCGGCGACTGGATGCAAGGCATGGACGTGCCGCTGTTCGACGGTTCGCAGGAGTACCTGCTTTGGGTGGGCTGCTCCGGTGCCCTCTCGGAGAGGAACGTCCCGATTACGCAGGCGCTGGCGAGGCTGCTGCTCCAGGCGGGCGTCAGCTTCGGCGTGCTGG
>JBEKDP010000218.1:0-3457 GCA_050014295.1 Dehalococcoidia bacterium
CTATCCAGAAGAGGGAGCCGGCCGACACGCGCGGCCCCTGGCTGGTAGTGTAGCCCGGGCTGATATCGATCTGTGAGCCACGCTTGACCACGGAATTGGCGGTGCTGGCAAGATCGTTGTAACGGCCATCGTCGTTGCGCAGGACGACTTGCAGACGCCCATCGAACGGGGCGACCTCCTCGACAAGGTCCATCACATCTGCAGACACGTCCAGGGAAACGCTAACGAGAGGCGCTCGCCAGACGCCGGCAGGCGTGGACAACCAGGCGTAGCTGGAGCTATGGGTGATCGCCGTGCCGTAGTCGCTGCTGAGGTCGAACGGCACCGGCTCGCGCCACGTGTTAGCCGCGAAGTCGTTGATCGGGCTGATGTGCGTCCACAGGGGCCGTGAGTACTGCTGGTTCCCGGCGAACTTCTCCACGAAGAACAGGCGCGGAACATCGGCCCGGTCCAGGAAAGGGGCGTGAAAGGACACGTTCGAGCCAGCATCGGCGCGAGCTAGCTCTGCCAAGTTCGACCAGGTATCGAGCGGCTTGTTGAAGCCGTCGCCATAGATGGCCGTCCAGACTCCCGCCGCGCCGGAGGAATCGGTGCCGGAGACCGCGACGTTGAAATCGATGTCATAGCAGCAGGCGAGGCCGGTCACGCCCGCCAGGGTGTTGGTCCACGCGGCAGGCGAACCCCAGACTCCGCTTGCCCGCTTCACCCGATATACGGTGGCACCAACGGAATAAAGGAGGAGCGCTGTGCCGTTGCTCTTCAGGTCGGCTGCGAGCCGCCCGACAGGACCGGAGGCCGTCGCGACGGTGATCGGGCTCCCGAACGACGCCCCGTTGTTGCTGCTTTCCGCCAGCTTGATCGTCACGTTGTCCGCGGCGACATAGAGAAGGAGGACGCTCGCGCCGTCGCTGGCGAGGGCGATTCCCGCGCTTGATGAGACGGCCGCGAACGCCGACCAGACGGAGAAGGCGCTCCCCGGGCCGGGGTCGACGACGCGCTGGATGAGTAGCTGGCTTGCGGCCGGGTCGACGCGAGCGCGGAGGAGCGAGCCGTCGCCGGGGAGCGTCGTCGCGTGGGAACAGTCGCTCTCAACGCCTGAATAGAGGCGCTCCCAGTTCAGGCGCGCTATATTACCTATGCGATCCTTCACCTGAACCTGCACATAGGGGGAGGAGCTTGCCTGCTTCTGGGCGGCTAGGAGAGCGCTGTTGAGAGTTCGCATAGGTGCTCGGGAGCGGTCAAACCTGCAAGTCGCCCGCCCGGACGTCGGGCGAGAGGGCGGGAGTATAGAGGCGGCGAACACGCACGGCGCTGCGCTGGCCTTGACGCGCAAGCGCCGCGACGAAGGCGGCCAGACGCTCCTGCCCCCAGAGGAGGTAGTCGCGCCAGGTGTCGCTCCCGCCGACGTTGACACGGTTGGTAGCAAAGCTGGCCCACTCCAGGGCCGCGTAGCCGCCGGCGCCCGTGGCCACCAGGTCCTCCAGCGCCGTCGGGATAGTGGAGCCGCTGCCGTCCAGCACGTGGAGCTTGCCGTAGAAGACGTTGACGGTCTCGGCGGAGACGGGCGCCGAGTCGACGAGCAAGGACAGCGTGTCGGCCCAAACGCTGAACGAGACATAGGAAGGCGGGTATTGTCCCACGGGATACTCCACCGCCTCGAGTGATATCCGGTCGGTCAAAGAGGCGAGCGACAAATCGCGGCTGTCGGCCGTGGTTGTGAGGACGGCCGCCGCCTCCAGGGGAGCCGCCAAGCTTAGCTCTCGCACGGCGCGCGTGACATGCCTGTCCAGTTCGTCGTCCGACCAGCGGTAGTTCGCGGGGTCTTCATCATGCAAGTCGCGCCGGACAAGCGCCCTCATTTCGGAAAGGTTCATCTTGTTACTCCTCCGCGGGCTTCGCGCCCGTGTTGGTCAGCGTAAAAGGGCCGGCCGGCGGGGCGAGCAGACCGGCCAGCAGGCGGACAGCCGATTCCAGGTCGGCGAGTGTAAGGCTGCCTTCGGACCGCGCCAGCAGATCATCGAGCTTCATCTCTTCCGCCGACGCGCCCCACTTCGCGTCCGGCTGGTGCTGCGCGACCGCCTGAGCGATGGCTTTCTCCTCCTCGCTCGTGAGGGGTTCGCCGGCCACGTGCAGGGTGAGCAAGATTTCGCCGTCTTCAGAGGGGCCGCAGGCGCTAACGCCGGACAGTCGGGAGAGGCCGGGAAGGCCGCGGATCTCATCGCTTAGCTGGTCGATGCGTATCTGTCTGTCCTTCACCCTAAGTTCCACTGCTCGCTCCTAAGTCAACTCAATGGCGGCAAAGAGGGTGGGTGATTCTGGGCTGCTGGCTCGCAGAGTGGCCATTCCCGAAGGGACGCGCCACTGCGGCCGAAAGACGTGGCTTCCCGCAGCCACCTGGGCCAGCCACGTGATTTGGATGTCCTGCCAGTACGGCGGCTGGACTTGCTGAACCCCCTTCGCTCCGCCTTGAAGCTGGCCGTCGATCGTGAAGTCGAAGAAGCCGTATTGGACGCTGCTGACGTAGACGGCGCCGGCCAGCAGCAGGTAGACCCAACCGGCGCCGGTGGTCACATTGATGACAAGATTCGTCGTATCGATGTCGACGAACGACTGGCTGGTGGTCTGATAGTCACCGGCGGTACGGACGACGCGGGCAACCTGGAGGCCGCTGCCAGCGCCCCCCGCCCCGCCTCCGCTCTCTGCGGCGCCACCTGCTTCCAAGAGCTCGCCGAACAGTCGCAGTCTACCCATCTTGTCCTCCTAGCTGGGCGTGGCGTAGATGTTCAGCAACAGGCTGGTCGCGGTTGCCGAGACGACCTTGAGGAAGACGGTCGCGCCCCGGACCTCAGCCTCGAGCGAAGGGGCCGGGTTTCCGGCGAGGTCCTGCTGGCTGAACTCGCGGTCGGCGCCGCGGAAGTATTTGCCGGCGCCTGCGTTCCAGTTAAGGATCTGTACCTTTAGGGCCGTGAGACCACTGCTTCCGGCGGTGTCGATGTCGAAGCGCACGCGGCGGAAGCCGCCGCAATTCACGCCGGAGGCTGCGGTCGTAGGGTCGCTGCTGTCCGGCGCCGTCACCTGCGGGCGATGCAGGACGGTCGGCGCCTCCTCGTATACCGGCGCTTTGGGCACGCCGCGTGTGTCGATGCGAACGTCAGGCAAGTCTCCCTCCTCTCAGCGGGCCTAACCGGCGATTCTCTTGTCCAGGGGACAGGAGCGGCAACAGAATAGAATAGGCGTTCTCATCCGTCAAGGAGAAAGTGGCACAGGGGAGCTGGAGGACAATGAAAAGAGGAGAGCCAGCCGCAGTTCGGCAACGCCTGCTCGGGGAAGCTGCTCGTCGTGCGACCCTTGACTGGCGGTTTTTCGCATCTTATGCTGCACCTAATCGTCGCGCAACAAGCATAATGTTGGAGGTGGAGAATGGGGACCCGGAAAGTGCTCGTTTCGCTTGTTTTAG
>JBEKDP010000219.1:0-3414 GCA_050014295.1 Dehalococcoidia bacterium
GCCGTCGCCACGCCGTCGCCGCTTCCAACCGCGCGTCCCACGCTGGATGCCGCGACCCGCTTCGGAGCTGTTCACACCGCCGCATTGCCCGCCGTCGACGAACAGTCCACCTGGTGGCCGACGCAACTCATTCCCGGCTCTCATCTGTTCGTGATCAGCAAACTCAGCGGTTATCTTCCCTGTGAGGTCGAAGGATGCCAGTGGCCACCTCCCGACCCTCAGAATCCTGCTCAGATAGCGCTATGGAACTTCGATACCGGCTCTGTAGAGCCACTTCACACGCTTCGGGTAGGCAGTCAGTTACCGGCAACGGGCAGCGATGGCCATTACTTCGCTTGGACGGAAGGTTGTGATCACGGCATGGGTGGGCCGTGGGACCTCTACGCTATGGACCTGAGGACGGGCGAATCGTGGTACGTTGATAGCGACTTTGCCTCGAAAAGTGGTGACTCAGAGCTGAGCGATGTCTGTCCGAACACCCTCACGATAACCGACGGGAAGCTCATCTACTCCACGGTTGTAGCTAACGTGGCTAACCTACCGGGCAGTTTCGTCTTCGAGGTGAGAGCATACGACCTGGCCGAGCGCACCGGCTCGGTGCTGCCACTCAGTGGCGAGTATTCAGGCGCGGATATCGGTTGCAGCGCCTGTGGGAAGTCTGAGGAAGGATTGGTGTCGGGATTCTTCGAGCCGCTCTACTCTGAGAACGGGCAGGTCTTCTGGACCGGTTCCGGTGAACAAGTCTGCTCCACGAGCTACACCTGCACGACACCGAACGCCCTGTACGTCACGGACGTCCTCAATGGCAACACTGCAAGGCTGACCTCGGGCTTGGACCATGGCGGCCTGTTGCAGTTCCTGACAGGGGGTAGTCAGGGTAGAGACGAGGCCGGTTCGCGGTGGCAGAACTACGTACAGGTCGTCGGCAACTTTGTGCTCTGGGTAGACCTGGCCGAAAACAGCGCAATGGCCTATGACGTCAAGTCAGGCGACCTGACCAAGTTGAACGAGAGCGATTGCTCAGCCGGCCTCGTGACCGCTGACGACCAGGCCATCTACTGGACGTGCGGCGACCAACTCCAGTGGGTGGACCTGCCGCAGCCGTAATCCGGCGCTTGTTTCTTTCGGCAAGTCCCAGACGTCGTGAGGGACCCTCTGCGTGATAGTCAGGTGCTCCCGCTGGTCACCGCCAGTAGCCATGGCCACACTAACATAGGCTGTGGTAGCGTTCATGGGGGCAGGTTGACTTAGCTCGACAGAGCAGGGCTCAGCAGTCATACTCCCCACCGTGGTTGCTGGCGCGCGGCAAGGAGCCCAAGACATGAAGCGATTTGTCTTCCTCATCGGTCTGGTGGCGGTGGTCGTAGTCTCGCTGTTCCAGGGGCTCAGCGGCCCACGCGCCCAGGCCGGCCCCGCCGGGGCGGACGCGATCAGCGCGGGTCTCAACCGCACCTGCGCTCTGAAAGACGGCGGCGTCTGGTGCTGGGGCAGCGGCGTCGGCGGCGGGCCCAAGGAGCCTCCACAAGTGTCCAGCCTCGTGCCGGTGCCGGTGTCGGGCCTTGAGAGCGGCGTCAGCGCGATCAGCGTCGGCGGAAGCCACAACTGCGCATTGAAGGACGGCGGCGCCTGGTGCTGGGGCTCCAACGGATTCGGCGAACTCGGCAACAGCAGCACGTACGACCGCTTTGCCCCAAGGGGGTCGGCAGTGCCGGTGCCGGTGTTGGGGCTTCAGGGCGGCGTCAGCGCGATCAGCGCGGGCAGCGGGCACACCTGCGCGCTGAAGGACGGCAGCGTCTGGTGCTGGGGCCATAACCAGTACGGCCAGCTCGGCAACAACAGCACGACCTGCACTCCTGTCAACGGTCCGCCATCGCCATGCAGCCCCGCGCCGGTGGCGGTGCCGGGGATCGAGAGCGGCGTTACCGCGATCAGCGCGGGCGGGTTCAACACCTGCGCGGTGAAGGACGGCAGCGTCTGGTGCTGGGGCCAGAACCAGTACGGCCAGCTCGGCAACAACAGCACGACCGACAGCCATGTGCCGGTGGCAGTGTCGGGCCTCACGACTGGCGTCACAGCGATCAGCGTCGGCGAGAACCACACCTGCGCGGTGAAGGACGGCGGCGCCTGGTGCTGGGGCTACAACGCCTACGGCGGACTCGGCGACCCCGCAATCGCGCATTGCGCCGACCCATCCTGCGATTACAGCACGACGGGCAGTCTCGTACCGGTAGCGGTGTCGGTCCTGACGACCGGCGTCACCGCGATCAGCGCGGGCGGGTTGCACACCTGCGCGGTGAAGGACGGCGGCGCCTGGTGCTGGGGCTACAACTATACCGGCCAGCTCGGCAACGGTACGACCTCGAGCCCCTTTGCCGCGGGGTCGACAGTGCCCGTGCCGGTATCGGGGCTCGCGAGCGGCGTCAGCGCGATCAGCGCGGGCGGATCCCACACCTGCGCGGTCACGGGCGGCGGCGTTTGGTGCTGGGGCTCCAACGGCGATGGCTCGCTCGGCAACAACAGTATGATCGGGAGCTCCGTCCCGGTGGAGGTGATGTTCACGCCGCCGACGCCTTCGCCCGTCCCTCCTACGCCGCCCCCGGCTCCCGCCAGCATCCCGCCCAACACCGGCACCGGCGACATAGGCGCGCCCGCCGGATCACATCTGTTCGAGGCTGCCCTCGTCATGCTGGCCACGGGCCTCACGCTCGTAATCGTCGGAAGGCGCCGCGCCGAGAACGCAGGCTAGGTCCGCAGTATGCAGAATGCAAAGGTGAGCGGGGCCAGCGGTACAGCTCTCGCCTTCTAAACATCCCTATGGGGTGCCAATATTCCATCCGTATCTGTAGATCTCGCACGTTGAGTCGCCCTTGTGCCTGATGAACGGCACAGACCACGGACCGTCAACCCTGTGCGTGATAGGCAGCGGGACGCTCGCAACGGTGGAAGTGTGTCATGAGGGACAGCGCCAGCTCCGCGGGGCCGTGCCGCACATTAAGACCTGATCGTGTTGGTCCGGCTCAGTGGCATTCAAGATGCCGGGGCGCTCTGGCCTTCACGAGTGAGACGCGATGATCCGTTCCCTCCATCTCAACGAAGGGGAATGAGATACTACTATTGCGTGGTGTTGGAGCGGCATGTCGCCTAGCCCTTGGGTGTCATTTGGGTAGTCGGGTTAACTTGGGGAGACGACCTTGATCACCAATTGCCCACTAGCAGGGGGCACTCTCTGAGTGGTGAGTAGAAACGAAAGCAAGAAGACCCCCTGTGTCACGCGCGGCAAGCGTATCCAGGCAGGTTTGAAGGTAGACTGACGCGCTGTCGACTCACACGCATGTGCCTCGCGAGATCGCCGAGCGAAACGCCGGCCCGTCTTGCTGCCTTGAGGACGAGGGTTGCTTTCCCCGACTGAGACGT
>JBEKDP010000220.1:0-3397 GCA_050014295.1 Dehalococcoidia bacterium
AGCTCCACGGCCGCCGCCGTCTGCCGCTGCCGCTCGCGGTTCAGGGCGCTGAGCTGCTGCGCCATCTGCCGGGCGGCGTCGGGCTCGTCGCAGAGCAGCAGGTCGAGGCTCAGGCGGGCGTGGGCGATACGTCCGGCGGCGTTGAGGCGCGGCCCCAGCATGAAGGACAGCGTCTCGGTGTCGACGCTCCCCTGCACGCCGCTCGCCGCCAGCAGAGCCTGCAGGCCGGGCCGCTCCGTGCGGGCGATGGCGTCCAGGCCGCGACGGACGAGCATCCGGTTCGGTCCGACCACCGGCGCCATGTCGACCACCGTCCCCAGGGCGGCGAGGTCGAGGAACCGCTCCTCCTGAAAGGGCCGCCGCAGGGAGTCGAAGAGCGCCTGCAGGACATGGTAGGCGAGCCCCGCAGCGGCGCAATCGACGGCGGCGTCCGGCGGCGACGCCAGCTTCGGGTTGACGATCGCCAGCGCCGCCGGCAGCTCCGACAGCGGCAAGTGGTGGTCGATGATCACGGTGTCCATGCCCAGCGACCGCGCGTGCGCCACCTCATCGAGAGAGCTGGTCCCGCAGTCCACGGCGAGCAGCAGCGTCGCGCCCTGCTCGCGGAGGCGGCTTATCGCCGGGCTGTTCAGTCCGTACCCTTCGCCGAAGCGGTCAGGGATGTAGGGGATGACCTGCGCCCCCAGCGACTGCAGCCCTTCCGTCAGGAGTGCGACCGACGTCACGCCGTCGACGTCGAAGTCGCCGAAGACGGCAACCGCCTCGCCCGTCAGCGACGCCTGCCGCAGGCGAGCGACCGCCTTCTCCACGTCCGGCAGCGCGAAGTCGTCGCCGTCCGGCTTCCCGTCGAAGAAGGCACGCGCCTGCGAGACCGTGGCGACGCCGCGGTTCTCCAGGAGGCGCTGCACCAGGGGCGGGAAGGAGGTATCGTGGAGGGCCCCGGCGACGGGATTGTGCCGCAGCCGCCATCGGCGCGGATGCCTGACGCCAGGAGATGGGATCACGCTTTCGTCCTGGTCCTAGGTCGACCGGGGGCGCCAGCCCCTTTCTCGACGGGCGGGGTCAGGTGCTCGGGTCGCGACTTCAAGGCGTGGATCGCCTGTGGCAGCTCCGTCAGCAGGTCGCTCGCCAGCAGGCCGGCGTCGCCCAGAGCCTCCCGCACGCGTTCGCCAGCCGCCGCATGGATGTAGACGGCGCAGCCGGCGGCCACCAGCGGCTCCAGCCCTTGCGCGAGAAATCCCGCTATCGCGCCCGCCAGCACGTCGCCGGTGCCGGCGCTGGCAAGCGCGGGGTTGGCGAACGGGCTCACGACGGCCCGCCCCTCCGCGTCGGCGACGACCGTGTGTGCTCCTTTCAGCGCCACCGTCTGGCGGCACTCGAACGCGTACTGCGTGACGGTGCGCAGGCGGTCGCTCTGAATGTCGGCGACGGTTCTGCCGGTCAGCCGCTGCAGCTCGCCGGGATGAGGCGTGAGCACCAGCGGCACGCTCACGCGGCCCGCCCAGCCCGGCGCGCCCGACAACGTGTTCAGGGCGTCGGCGTCAACGACGACGGTGAGGCGACCTTCCGGCTTCAGCGAGAAGAGGAGCGAACGCACGAACTCCTGCGTCCGGCTGCTACGGCCGAGGCCGGGGCCGATGAGAAGGACGCGATAGTCCTCCAGCGCCCCCATGACCTCCGGCAGCGCCTTCTCCGTGATGGCGCCGTCCTTGTCGAGGAGCGGCAGATAGGTCGCTTCCAGCAGGCCGGCCGCCACCATGCCTTGAATGCTGCGGGGGCAGGCGACCGTCACCAGGCCGGCGCCCACTCGCGCCGCTGCCGCTGCCGCCAGGTGCACCGAGCCGACGTAGTTCTCGGAGCCGGCGACCACGAGCACGCGGCCGAAGGTGCCCTTGTTGGCGTTCAGCGGCCTCTCCGGCAGGTGCTCGGCGGCCCACTCCTCCGTCATCAGCTCCACCTTCGTCGTCGCCTCGGAGCCGGGCGGCAGGCCGATATCGACCACCTCGACGCGGCCCGCGTACTGGGAGCCGGGCAGCGTGTGCAGCCCGACCTTGGAGAGGCCGAGCGTGACCGTCAGGTCCGCCGCCAAGCAATGCGGGTCGACGGCGCCCGTATCCGACGCCACGCCCGTTGGCAGGTCGACGGCGACGAGCCGCGGTGGTTGTGCCCCTTCCCGGAGGCGGCGCACGCGGTCCAGGATCTCGGCCAGAGTCGCCTCGATCGGTCGCGCCTTGCCAGTGCCGATGAGGGCATCGACGATCAGCTCGGCGTCGGAGAGGAAGCGGGCGAGCGCGGCGAACGTGGGGTCGTCTTCGGCGTCCGCGACGTCGATCTCCCGCTTGACCAGCTCGGTGTAGTTCTCGTCGTCGGCGCGGCGCTTAGCGAGCAAGTAGACGCGCGTCTCGGCGCCCCAGTCGTGAAGATGGCGGGCGGCCACGAGGCCGTCGCCGCCGTTATTCCCCGGTCCGGCAAGCACGACGATTCGCCGTCCCTTGACGTTGCCGAGCAGGCTGCGGATCTCCCGCGCCACGCCCATGCCGGCGTTCTCCATCAAGGTGGCCACTGGGACGCCCGCCTTGATCGCCTGCTGGTCCAGGTGGCGCATCTGGTCGGCGGTGACAAGCTTCATCGCAATGACCTTTCCCGGAGCCGCTCCATCAGCCACTGGCGCTCGGCCTCTGGGTCCTCCGGCGGCTCCTGCCGAAGGCCGACGACCGTCGCCACGGCGAACTCCCGCGAGTGGCTGAGGCTCACCTCCAGCGAGGTCATCCCCAACTCGCGCGCCCGCGTTTCTGCCCGGCCGTGCAAGAAGAGGAGCGGTTTGCCGCGCCGGTCGGGCAGGACCTCGATCTCCCGCCAGCCGACGCCCCGGATGCCCGTCCCCAGCGCCTTCATGGTCGCCTCCTTGGCCGCGAAACGAGCGGCGAGCCGGTGCGGCCGGTCTTCGCAGAGGGTCAGCTCGGTCGGCGTGAAGACGCGCGACCGGAAGCGGTCGCGATGACGCTGGAGCACCTTGTGCACGCGGCCGATCTCGACAAGGTCGACGCCGATGGTGAGGGCGGGCATAGGAGCCGCATTATAGCACACGCCCCCACGCTCGAATAGTCGCCGGCGGGGGTTTCGCTAGGGTAGCCGGCGCCAATCCTGCTATACTGCGAAATAGGAGTGGAAAGGAGGCCACCGTGACGGCGAGGATAATCAACGGACTCGCGATCTCTCACCAGATACGCGAGGAGCTGGGCAAGCAGGTCGAGGGCCTCAAGCGTCAGGGCGTCGCGCCCGGCCTCGCCTTCGTCCTCGTCGGCGACAACCCCGCTTCCGTATCCTACGTCCGCTCCAAGAACCAGGGCTGCGAGGAGATCGGGGTCAACTCCCACACGTTCCAGATTCCCGGCGA
>JBEKDP010000221.1:0-3371 GCA_050014295.1 Dehalococcoidia bacterium
TCCTCATACCCGAGAACGAGATGAAGTGGGACAGCCTGGAGCCGCAGCAAGGCGTCTTCGACTTCACGGTTGCCGACAGCATGGTCGCCTACGCGGAAGCGCACCAGATGCAGGTGTTCGGCCAGATGCTCGTCTGGGGCTATACGCCCCAGCTTCCGGCCTGGCTCACGCAGGGCAACTTCACCCGTGACCAGCTCATGGACATCCTCCACAATTACATCACGACGGTGGTGGGCCACTACAGCGGGAAGGTGGAGGCTTGGGACGTGGTGAACGAAGCGATTGCCGACGACCCGCCGCCCGGGACGCCTCAGGCGAATCCGTACTGGCCGCTGAAGGACACCTTCTGGTCGGAGGGCATCGGGCCGGACTACGTCGAGATGGCCTTCCGCTGGGCGCGCGAAGCGGACCCCAATGTGCTGCTCTACTACAACGACTACAATGGCGAAGCCGCCGGCGGCTGGCAACAGGCAAAGTCGGACCGCATCTATAACCTCGTCGAGGGCCTCAAGCAGGACGGCGTGCCGGTAGACGGCGTCGGCCTACAGATGCATACGAGCATCGCCTGGCCGCCGGCGCCCCAGGACGTCGCCGCCAACATCGAGCGGCTCGCCGCGCTCGGCCTGGAGGTGCGCATCACGGAGATGGATGTGCGCATCCAGGACCTGACCGGCCCGCTGTCCGACAGGCTGAACGCGCAGGCGAAAATCTTCGGTGATGAGGCGAGCGTCTGCATGGCCGAGCCGGCCTGCAAGGCGTTCATGACCTGGGGCTTTACCGACAAATACTCGTGGATACCCTGGTTCACCGGCCATCCGGACGCGGCCCTCCTCTTCGACGAGTCGTACCAGCCGAAGCCCGCCTACTACGCGGTGCTGACGGCGCTAAGCGGGCCGATTCCTGTCGGCGGGGTTGCCGAGCCGCCACTGGACAGCGAGACGCCGCAGTCCTCGGGGAGTGGTGGGCGCCTGCCGGTCGCGGCCGTCGCCCTGGCGGGTGCGGTCGCGCTTGGCGGCGTGGCCTGGCGGGTGCGGAGGCGTTCCCGAACGTAGCCCTAAGCGTCTATCGCGCAGCCCTGCGTTCTAGCCGTGGATCGTGATGTCCCTGCTCAGCTTGTTGTCCTCGTTGGCGGTCGTCAGGCACAGAATCTCGTAGACGCCTGGCTGATCGAGGTGGAAGGGGAAGAAGAGGCTACCGGCCATTGGGGTCGCCTCGGGGTTGCCGTCGGGGTTGGCGGGAACGGCGCTGTCGCCGATGATCTGCAGGACATTGCCGTTCTGCTTCACGCGACACTCTACGTCCACCGCCAGCGGATAGTTCTGGCTGTAGTCGAGTTGCAGCAGCAGTTCCTGGCCGATGACCGGCGTGCCCAGAACCCGCAGGTTTGCCAGAGGCTGGGTGCGCGCCTCACCGTTGCCGAACTGGACGCCGCAGCCGAGCATGAACGTGGCGGCGAGGGCCGGTAGAATCACGAGGGCAAGTACGGAAAACCTGGGCATGGAGATCCTCGATTGGTCGCCGTTCGAAGCTATCATAGCACAGCAGCGCGAAGGGGCAACCGAACGTTTGCCCGCCCCGATGCGCGGTCAATATAATAGCTAGGAGCAGGTCAGCAGCGACGAGGAGTTGAGAGGTAATGCAGGAGACGAAGGACAGGCTGGGCGACATCGAGCGGCGTATTTCGCACATCATGGTGCGTCTTTGACGTCGCCGGCGCTGAGAAAGAGATAGCCCAGCTTGAGAAGGAGTCGGCGCAACCCGGCCTCTGGGAGGACCAGGCGGCGGCGCAGGCGGTGATGAAGAAGCTGGCGCAGACTCAAGAGATCGTGTCTACCTGGCGCGATCTGGAACGGGCCGCGCGTGACCTTAGGGAACTCGCCGACCTGGTCGAATCGGAAGCCGACGAGGCGACCGGCAAGGAGGTCGAGGCGGAAACGGAGGCGCTGGCGGCGCGCCTCGACAAGCTGGAGTTCGAGCTCTCCTTCTCCGGCCCGTACGACAAAAGAGACGCCATCGCTGCCATCCACGCCGGCGCCGGCGGGACCGAATCGCAGGACTGGGCGGAGATGCTCCTTCGCATGTACCTCCGCTGGGCCGAGCGCCGCGGCTACCAGACCGACCTTCTCGATATCATGCCCGGCGACGAGGCGGGGATAAAGAGCGCCACGCTGGAGATAAATGGTCGCTACGCCTATGGGCGGCTGCGCAGCGAGCGGGGCGTCCACCGTCTCGTCCGGCTCTCCCCCTTCGACGCCGACCACGCGCGACACACGTCATTTGCCTTGATGGAGGTGCTTCCGGAGTCGGAAGGAGCCGCGGAGGTTGCGATTAACCCCGAAGACCTCCGCATCGACGTGTTCAGGGCAAGCGGCCACGGGGGGCAGAACGTCCAAAAGAACGCGACGGCCGTTCGCATCACCCACCTGCCGACAGGCATCGTCGCCACCTGCCAGAATGAGCGCTCGCAGCATCGCAACCGGGACTCGGCGATGAAGGTGCTGGAGGCGCGTCTCCTGGAGATCGAGCTGGAGAAGCAGGCGAGCGAGCAGGCGCGCCTGAAGGGCGAGCACGTCGCCGCCGGCTGGGGGAACCAGATACGCAGCTACGTGCTGCATCCCTACAAGATGGTGAAGGACCATCGCACGGACTGGGAGACGAGCGACCCCAACGCCGTCCTCGACGGCGACCTGGACCCGTTCATGGAAGCGTATTTGAAGGCGACGATAGGAGGGAGCGGCCCGTGACGCGTTTGTTAGCGGCCTCCGGCTTGGCGCTGGCGGTCTGGGCGGCAACCATCGTCTCCGGCGCCGGCCAGGGGGTGATTGGCGTCGACTCCAGCAATGCCGTCAACCAGTTCCCCAACGGCATCGAGTTCAGCATCTCGCTCCACAGCCAGTCTGAGATCAGCAAGGTACAGTTCCGCTACATGGTCGCGCCGGACGGAACAGACGTCTATGAGGCGCCGGACTGCACGAGCGGTAGCGCTGTGAAGTGCACGTTCAACCTCAAGAGCGGCGCCAAGCTGTTCCTCGTCCCCGGCGCAAACGTCACCTATCGCTGGCAAGCGACGGACGCTGCCGGCGACACGCTGGAGACGGATCCGGCCACCTTCGTCTACGAGGACGACCGCTTCCAGTGGAAGAGCGTTAGCGACGGCAACCTTACCCTCTGGTACTACAACGGCAACGAGTCACAGGTGCGACCCCTCCTGCAGACCGGCGTCGAAGGGCTGCAGCGCATGGAGACCCTCCTCGGCACCTCTGTCGGTTTTCCCGTCAAAGTGTACGTCTACGCCTCCGCCGAAGACATGCGCCCCGCCTCGCTGTCCACCCAGGACTCGCCGGCGGGCATAATCACGCTCGGCGAAGTGT
>JBEKDP010000222.1:0-3367 GCA_050014295.1 Dehalococcoidia bacterium
ACGGCCAGGGGGACGGCCAGCCAGTAGGTGTAGAGAGTTATCTTGTTGCGCCCGGCCTCGCCCTCCTTGGACAGCGCCTGAAGGCTGGGCACGATGGGGATGAGGAGCTGCATGACGATGGTCGAGGTGATGTAGGGGTAGACTCCCATCGCGGCAACGCTGAGGCGCCTGAGGGCGCCACCGGAGAACAGGTTGAGGTAGCCGAGGACGGCGCTCCCCTCAAAAGCTTGCTTGAGCTTGGCGGCGTCCACACCCGGGATGGGGACGTGGGAGACGAACCGGAAGACGGTCAGAATAAAGAGAGTGAAGAGGAGCCGACGGCGGATGTCGGGCTGCTGGAACGACTGCACGACGGCCGCGAACAGGCGGGGCATTACGGGCTGGGTCTTGTTCGGTATCATTGCGCCACCTCCTCCACCTTGCCTCCGGCCGTCTCGATCTTCTGACGGGCGGTAGCGGAGAACTTGTGCGCGCGCACCGTCAGGGCAGCCTTGACGTCGCCCCCGCCGAGCACCTTAATCGGGCGGTGCCGGTCTTTGATGATACCGGCGCTGAACAGCGTCTCGGGGGTTACTTCGCTGCCAGCGGGAAAGCGAGTGAGACGCGACAGGTTGACGGGCTCATACTCGGTGCGGAAGCGGTTGGTGAAGCCACGCTTGCGGGCCATGCGCCGGATAAGCGGGAGCTGACCGCCCTCAAAGCCTCGCCTGACGCCGCCGCCAGCGCGCGCTTTCTGGCCTTTGAGGCCGCGACCGCAGTAGGTGCCGTGCCCGCTGGCGTTGCCCCGCCCGACCCGTTTGGGGGCGTGACGGGCACCAGAAGGCGGCCGCAACTCATGCTGCCGCACTATTTCTCCTCCTCGACGGATACTAGATGCTCAACTTTCCGTATCATACCACGCACTGTCGGAGATTCGCCATGAACGACGGTCTGGCCGAGACGCCGCAGGCCAAGGGCGCGGATGGTCCGCTTCTGGTCCTCTTTGCGACCGATGGCGCTCTTTACCCAGGTGATCCTAAGGGTTGCCAAGAGGCTTCTCCTGCGTCTGGACGACGCTTGCCCGCCGCAGGCGACGCACGGCCTGGGGGTCTCTGAGACGCGAGAGCCCAAGCATCGTCGCCTTGACGACGTTGATGGGGTTGGCGCTGCCCAGCGATTTGGCGAGTATGTCGTGGATGCCAGCGACCTCCATGATGGCGCGAACGCCGCCGCCGGCGATGACGCCGGTGCCGGGGGCAGCCGGCTTGATAAGCACCTTCGCGGCGCAGTACTTGCACTCGATCGGATGGGGGATGGTGGAGCCAGCAAGCGGAATCTGAACCTGGTTCTTGCGGGCAATGGCTGACCCCTTGCGGATGGCTTCCGCGACCTCGCGCGCTTTGCCCATGCCGATACCGACCTTGCCGTGGCCGTCGCCGACGACGACGATGGCGCTAAAGTGAAAACGGCGGCCGCCTTTGACGACTTTGGCGACACGGTTTATGTGGACCACCTTCTCGGTGAGCTCCACTTCTCCGGGCTGGGCTAGCTCTCTTGCCATCATGTTTGTTGGTCCTTTAAAAGCGCAGACCGGCCTTGCGCGCTGCTTCCGCCAAGGCCTTGACGCGCCCGTGAAACTTGTACCCGCCGCGGTCGAAAACGACCTGTTGGATGCCCTTTTCCA
This sequence comes from Dehalococcoidia bacterium, assembly GCA_050014295.1. Classification (GTDB taxonomy): domain Bacteria; phylum Chloroflexota; class Dehalococcoidia; order DSTF01; family JALHUB01; genus JBEKDP01. The sequence goes on from JBEKDP010000222.1 coordinate 1,664, forward strand.
GCGTCCGCTTGCCGACAAGCTCGCCGACGAGGACGGCGACGTCGGTCTTCTTCTTGCCGTCGCGGGCGGCGGCCAGGGCAGCGTCGAGGTCGGAGGCAGCGGCCAGGGTGCGACCGGCGCCGTCATCGATCACTTGGGCGTAGATGTGCGACAGGCTGCGAAAGACGCAGAGTCGCGGCTTGTCGGCGGTGCCTTTGACCTTCGTCCGCACGCGCTCGTGTCGCCTCTTGCGGGCAGCGACGGCGGATTTCCCTTTCGTCATCGAACTCAACTTTATCCTTTAGGTCTTAACGGCCCTGCCGGCCTTGCCGGCCTTGCGGCGAACGTGTTCGCCGGCGTAGCGAATGCCTTTGCCTTTGTAGGGCTCGGGCGGCCTCAGAGCGCGAATATCGGCGGCTGCCTGGCCGACCATCTCCTTGTCGGCACCGCGCACGACGACGCGGCTGGTGCCTTCCATCTGCAATGTGATGCCCGCCGGCGGCGGCACGTCTACGGGATGGGAGTAGCCAAGGCTCAGGACGAGGTTCTGGCCGCGCATCTCACCGCGATAGCCGACGCCGTGAAGCTCCAGCATCTTGCTGAAGCCGCTATCGACGCCGATGACCATGTTGGCGATCAGGCTGCGGGTGAGACCGTGGAGGGCACGCTGGCGCGGCGCATCGCTGGAGCGGCCGACGAGCAGTTGTCCTCCCTCCAGCGACAGCGTCATCTCCGACGGCACGTCGCGGGAGAGCTCGCCGCCGGGGCCGCGCACGGTGACGTGGCTGCCGTCGATCTCGACCTTCACCTTGTCCGGTATGATGATGGGCTGACGCCCCACCCTCGACATCTAGCGATTGCTCCTCTCGTCGTTCACAGCCCGGTTGGCCTGACTTTGGCCGTTTCTACCAGACGTAGCAGAGCACTTCGCCGCCGATGTGGCGGTGCCAGGCCTGCTGTCCGGTCATGACGCCCTGCGGCGTCGACAGGATGGCGACACCGAGGCCGCCGTAGACACGCGGGATCTCGCCGTTCTGGACGTAGACGCGCAGCCCGGGCTTGCTCACGCGCTGCAGTCCGGTAAGGACGGGGTCTTTCTTGCCGGTGTAGGCGAGATGGATGCGCAGGAAACGACGGGTACCGTCGACGATCTCTTCGTAGCTCTTGATAAACCCTTCATCCTTGAGGACGCGGGCGATAGCGACTTTCATCTTGGAGCTAGGCAGCTTCAGGTCGTCGTGCCTGGTCATGATAGCGTTGCGAATTCGGGTAAGCATATCGGCGATGGGATCGGTCATGTTCATGCTATCGCCTCCTTCCGATGGTATTTCCGCTGCCCATTGGCTTCTGGCCCTTCCCCCCTACCAACTTGACTTCTTAACGCCGGGCAGCTGGCCCTCCAGAGCCAGGTGGCGGAAACAGATGCGACACATGCCGAACATGCGCATGTAAGCTCGCGGCCGGCCGCAGAGGCGGCAACGGTTCTTCTGCCGCGTTGGGAACTTCGGCGGCCGCCGGGACCTGACGATCATCGATGTCTTGGCCACAGGCTACTCCTCCAACTGGCGTCTAGTTGCGACTGAAGGGCATGCCCAAGAGCTGCAACAGGCGCTTGCCCTCCTCATCGGAGCGGGCGGTGGTGACGACCACGATCTGGAACCCGCGGATCTTCTCAATCTTGTCGTACTCGATCTCAGGGAAGATGAGCTGCTCACGCATCCCCAG
>JBEKDP010000223.1:0-3329 GCA_050014295.1 Dehalococcoidia bacterium
CGACGCTTGGCTCGTCGACGTAGACGGGCGCGAAGCGGCGCTCGAGGGCGGCGTCCTTCTCGATGTACTGGCGGTAGTCGTCGTCGGTGCAGGCGCCGACGACCTGGAGCTCGCCGCGGGCAAGCGCCGGCTTCATCATCGTGCTGGCGTCGATGGCACCTTCAGCGGCGCCGGCGCCGACGACCTGGTGCACCTCATCGATGAAGAGGACGATCTCGCCGGAGCCGCGGCGGATCTCATCCATGACCGCCTTCAGGCGCTCCTCGAACTCGCCGCGGAACTTGCTGCCGGCAACCATGCTGCCGAGGTCCAGGGCGAGGACACGCCGGTTCTTCAGGTTGTCGGGCACGTCGCCGGCGACGATCTTCTGCGCGAGCCCCTCGACGATTGCCGTCTTGCCGACGCCGGTCTCGCCGATGATCACCGGGTTGTTCTTGGAGCGCCGGTTGAGGATCTGCATCACGCGCCGGATCTCGTCCTCGCGGCCGATGACGGGGTCGAGCTTGTTCTGTCGCGCCATCTCCGTCAGGTCGACGCTGTACTTTTCGAGGGCGCCGTAGCGGCTCTCCGCCGTCGGGCTGTCGACGCGGGCGGCGCCGCGCACCTCCCGCAGGGCGGCATAGATGCGCTCCTTGTCGACGCCGAACTCGTGGAGGATGCGCGCCGACTCGCCGTCGCGCTCGTCGGCGATGGCGATCAGCAGGTGCTCGACGCCGACGTACTGGTCCTTCAGCCGGTCGGCCTCGGCGTTGGCAGTCTCCAGGACGCGGATGATCCGCGGCGTGGTGTAGATCTGGACGACATCATAGGCGAGCTTGGGCGCGCGGGCCAGCGTGTCGGCGACGCGCTCCCGCAATCGCTCGACGTCGACGCCGATACGGGCGAACACTTGCTGCGCCAGCCCGCCGGGGTACTGGAGCAAGGCGAGGAAGATGTGCTCGACGTCCCACTGGGAGTGTCGCTGCTGGCGCACGAGCTCCTGGGAGGCGGCGAGCACCTCTTGCGCCTGTTGGGTGAACCTGTCTTGTCGCATCATAGCGGCACCTCTTCTCGTTTGTTGATTACCCGATCTGAGGGATGAATCCCTCAGCTAACTAGTCTATTTGTATCCTATTCCCGCGGCGCGGGGAGGCGGCGATCGCGGAAGCGCTGTAGCTCCGCCCGCAGTCGCTCTATCTCCTCGCCCATCTCCTGGATGCGCTGGTTCATGCGCAGGATCACTTCCGCGCCGGCCAGGTTCACCCCCAGGTCGTCGATCAGGCGGTGGATCTGGCGCAGGCGGCTGATCTCCGCCATCGAGTAGAGGCGAATCCGCCCCTGCGAGCGCGACGGCTTCAAAAGCCCCATGCGCTCGTAATAGCGAAGCGTCTGGGCGTGCATGCCGACCATCTTGGCCGCCACGCTGATGACGTAGCAGGGCGCATCGTCGCCCAGAAGCCGATCGATATCATCATCGTTCATCAACTCAATCACCCCCTTGGAGGACGGTCGTGGTCTTCCGCAGCCGGCCTTCGCGCAGGAAGGAGAGGCTGAGGCGACCGTCGCCGGCGTTCGACGCGGCTGCCGCCAGCGCCTCGCCGGAGTCGACGGCGCTTCCCTGCGCCCCCACGATCACGTCCGATACGCGCAGGCTGGCGCGCGCGGCCGGGCTCCCCGGCACGACCTCCAGCACCAGGAGTCCCTGACGCTGCGTCAGGCTGAGCTGCCGACGAAGCGATTCGTCGAGCGCCGTCGGGATGCCGCCGATGCCGACGCGCCGCTGCTGGCGCTCTCTCATCTCTTCGAGGCGGGACAGCGCGCCCAGGACCGTCGATATCGGAATCGCGAAGCCGACGCCGCGGGCGAAAGGCATGACCGCCGTCGTTATGCCGACGACGCGCCCCTGGGCATCGACGAGAGGCCCACCGGAGTTTCCCGGGTTGACGGACGCGTCCATCTGGATGAGGTCGGCCAGCCGCGCCTCGCGGCTCGCCTTGAGCTCTCGCTTCAGAGCGCTCACCACGCCGGCGGTGACCGTCCAGTTGAGACCGAACGGGTTGCCGATGGCGATCACGAGCTGGCCGACTCGCAAGGGCCGCGCATTCAGCTCGGCGACGGGGAGGCCGAGGGCGCCGACGCGGAGCACGGCGAGATCGGTCGAGGGGTCGGCGTACTCTACGCCGGCCTGGAAGCGACGACCGTCGGCGAGGCTGACCTGCACAACGTGGACATCGTGGACGACATGCTCGTTGGTAAGGAGGCGTCCGTCAGAGGCGAAGATCACGCCCGATCCCGTCCCCGCGCCTTCGCCGCGAGGGCCGCGCGCCGGGCGGCCGGCGACGTCAATGCGCACGACGGCCGGTCCTGCCAGCTCGGCGGCGTGGCTCACCGCCTCCGAATAGGCGTCCAGTGCTTTGTCCCGGGTATCGTTGACTGCCAACTCAGTATCCTCTAGCCGCCGAGGCTCTTCAGCTCCTCGAACAGCTTCTGCTCCTTGTCTGATAGCTTCTCCGGCAATGTCACCTTGAGGCGCGCGTAGAGGTCGCCTTTCTTGCCACCGCCGTTCAAATGCGGCATCCCCAGCCCGGATAGGCGGAAGAGCTTGCCGTTCTGCGTGAGAGAGGGGACCTTCAAAGCGACCTCGCCGGTCAGCGGGCGCACCTTCGCCTCGCCGCCGAGAACGGCGGTGGTCAGCGGCACGGAGACATCGGTGTAGAGGTCGTCGCCGCGCCTCTCGAAGCGGTCATGGGGTCGCAACGACACCCGCAGGTAGACGTCGCCGCCCCGGCCGCGGGAGCCGATGTGGACGCGCGCGCCGTCGCCGACGCCGGGCGGTATCTTCGCCTCGATGCGGCGCGGCTTGATGACGGCGCCCTGCCCTTCACAGACGTGACAGACGGCGCCGGCGATCTGGCCGCTGCCGCCACAGGTGGCGCAGGGCTCCATGCCCTGGAGCCGGAGGACACGGGTCGTCCCCTGACAGGCCTCCTCCAGCGTCAGCTCGACCGGAACGTCGGCCACCACGGGCCGGGATGGCCCACGACGAGCGCCGCCGCCGCGAAAGAGGTCGAACAGACCGTCGAGGCCCATATCGCCGAGGTCGCGGAAGCTGAAGCCCTCCGGGCCGGCCGTCCGGGCGCGAAAGCTCTGACGCCGCGCCTGCTCGATCTGGTCGGCGTGCTCCCATTGGTCGCCGTAGCGGTCGTATTTCTTGCGCTTCTCCGCGTCGGAGAGCACCTCATAGGCGGCGTTCACTTCCTTGAAGCGCGCCTCGCCTGCCTTATCGCCGGGGTTCACGTCCGGGTGCAGCTTGCGGGCGAGCTTCCGGTACGCCTGCCGGATCTCCTTTT
>JBEKDP010000224.1:0-3328 GCA_050014295.1 Dehalococcoidia bacterium
CACCCGACGTACTTCGCGTCGGACATCGCCTACCACTACGACAAGTTCCTGGTGCGCGACTTCGACCGGGTGATCGACATTTGGGGCGCCGACCATCAGGGCCATGTCTCCAGGCTAAGGGCGGCGCTGGGCGCCCTCGGCGTCGATCCGGCGCGCCTGGACATCATCATCGGCCAGCTGGTGACGCTGAAGCGCGGCGGCGAGGTCGTGCGGATCTCGAAGCGGGCGGGCGACATCGTGACGCTGCGGGAGGTCGTCGACGAGGTGGGAGCGGACGCCTGTCGCTTCTTCTTCCTGACCCGCTCCGCCGACGCGACGGTCGACTTCGACCTGGACCTGGCGAAGCGGCAGAGCGCGGAGAACCCGGTCTACTACGTCCAGTATGCCTATGCGCGCATCGCCGGCATCTTGAGTCTGGGGCAGGAGCGGGCAATCGACTACGGGGACGGCGACGTGAGCCTTCTGGGGCATCCGGCGGAGCTGGCGCTGATCCGGAAGATGCTGCGGCTGCCGGAGTTGGTGGAGTCGATGGCGGAGAACCTGGAGGTGCACCACCTGACCCATTACTCGCTGGACCTGGCGACGGCGTTCCACGACTTCTACGAGAGGTGCCGGGTGGTAACGGACGATGTGCCGCTATCGAAGGCGCGGCTGAAGCTGGTGGCGGCGGCGCGCAGCGTGCTGGGGCGGACGCTAGCGCTGATGGGGGTCAGGGCGCCGGAGCGGATGTAGGCGGGACGGCCCGTCGATGCGGGCGGGCGTTTGATTGACCGCTTGAATTCAGGTAACTATCCCATGAGTGTACAAGATGGGATAGAATCAAAGGGCGATGCGAACGCCAACTCCTCAGAGAAAGGGCATCAGGGGCGGCACGACTTCCTGACTAACGTAGTTGTAGAGTTCGGCCAAGGTGTCAACGACGGCGCCTCCGCTGGCGACAGGGCCTCCATCAGGGAACGCTATGCCGATGGCAGGCTCGAAGTGCATGTGCATTTCCTTCCGTGGATCGATGGGTGTGGCGGGATACCGGATTATTACTGTGTTTCTTACTATCGGCCCAGAGTGAACGGTTATCTTCCCTGGGCCGAGGCGCCAGTTATAGCTTCGACGAGTGTCGAGCATAGCGCCGGAAAAGTGGTAGGCAACCGGATGAAGCAGGCGATGCTTGTCGATGCGCGACAACTCGTGCAGTTTCCACAGAGGATGCGTCCGGAAGTCATTCCCTCGGTGGTACGGTTGCAGAGACTCGATGATTGTCTGCGCTCTTGGGTCAGCGCCGCGAATTTTCGGCAGGCCAGCTCGTTGGAAGAGGGTCTGCCCGACTCCACTGTTCCCCTTCCTGTCCATATCCCCAAAGATTGGGAATTCCGACTCCTCAGCGACATCGGGCGGAAGAGGGATCGTGAATCTCTCTGCCAACCTGTAGGCAACGTGGTCAAGTCCGCTGCGAAGGTTCTGAAGGGCATCCCCAATCAACAGTCCGAACGGCTCATACGGAACGGGTTCAGCGCTTGCGAGGACAACCCAGTAGCCGCGTCGCTTGCGGTCACGCTTCGTGACAACAGTGTGATGGTCGCCATCCAGCCACCCCTGAACTTCGGTTTCCAGGCACTGCAGGTGGTGCTGCGCCCTGCGAAGCTTGAGCAGCCACGGATCATCAGCCATGAGGTATACTTAGACCATGAGCAAGAAAGACCAGCCGAAGCAGAAGACCCCAAAGGGCCTCGAAATCCCGATCCCCAAGCACAAGGACGTGGACGACGCCATAGAGAAGCTGGCGAAGTCCAAACCGTCCTTAACTCCGCGTCGCCCGAAGAAGTAGCGCCTCGAACATCGCCCCGCCGCCGTTTCGGTGGTTGTAACGCCACGCATACTCATTCAGGTAGCCCTGAAGATGCTTAGCAGAAACGGCGTGGTAGACCCCACCAATCCCGCGCTTTACGAGCGACCAAAAGCCCTCGATGGTGTTGGTGTGGATATCTCCACTCACGTAGACCCTCTCGGCATGGTGGATGCGTCGGTGGCGGTAGCCAGCGTACTTGACGGCGTTGTAAGGCGCGAACTCGTCGGTGTAGATAAGAGAAGCGGGCACTACGCGCTCGATGATACGCGGCATGAGGGTGTGCGTCTTCACGTTCGGAACGGTTGCGGCGACTACACGGCCCTTGCGCTCGGCCAAGCCGAACACGGCTACCTTGTGAGTGTTGGGGCCGGGGCGACCGGAATGCGTCCCGCGTCGCCGTCCACCGATGTACGTTTCGTCGGCTTCGACTTCGCCCGACAGGGGCTCGCCGTCGTCGGTCATAAGCCCATGGCGGATCAGGTTCGCCATCCGCCACGCCGTCTTGTAGGTGACGCCGAGTTCGCGTTCCAGTTGCTTAGCGGAGATGCCGCAGCGAGTGCTGACCATCATGTACATGGCATAGAACCACAGGTGAAGCGATGTGGAGGACTTGTGGAAGATAGTGCCAGCCGTCGGGTGCAGCTTGTGGCCGCAGCCGGTGCAGGACCACGATTGACGCTGCTGGGCGGTGTGGTAGCGGTGAAACACGCGCTCCTGTTCGCACTTCGGGCAGTAGGCGTGCTTGCCGTCCGGCGAGTAACGCCGACGCCAAAGCTCCTCAAGGCAGGCGCCATCGTCGGGGTACGTGCGCATGAACTCGACCAACGAGTAGGTAGACTCCGAAGACTCGGCTCGGATTGGCTGGTTTCTATTCACGGGTGGCATGGCTCATGTCCTCCATGCCCTAAGCGTAACACAGTTATCTTGTACAGTCAAGGGATAGTTACCTGAATTCAATCGTTTTATTTTTTCCGCTGCTTTCCGAATCTGCGATCCGGGGTTGGGTGCGCTTACGTATGATTGATGTGGCGGGCGGCTGCGGTCGAGGTCGGGAAATCGGGTCGGTGTCATAGGGTGATGATAGCAGGTCGGGCGGCGATCTCGAAGGGGGATGTGGCAGCTTTCCATCGCTCGCGACAGGAGCGGCAGGGAACGCTCATTTTGCGGATCAAGGCGGGCCTCTACGATCTTCCAGCATCGTTCTCAAGAAAGGGGAACACAAGATGAAGAGGTTGCTCAAGCGTTGGCCGTTGTTCTCACTGGCGGTTTTCGCTGTCGTTGCGCTCTCCTCGGCGGCCTGCGGCGGAAGCGACAACAACAACACCATCAACACCCCGGCAGCGGGAAACACAGCAGCACCAGCCATAACTAAGGTCCCCATCCCTGCCGCCGTGGAGACGAACGGGGTCACTGACACGGAGATCAAGATCGGTACCCTGCTCCCCATGAGCAATACGACTGCGTCTGCTTGGGGGATACCTATGA
>JBEKDP010000225.1:0-3258 GCA_050014295.1 Dehalococcoidia bacterium
TTCTCGCACGCGGTGACGTCGCTGGGCGTCGACTCGTAGCTCACCGGCGTGTCTGTGAGGCGCACCCACTTGCCGTTGATCACCTGCTCGGGCCACTCTGCTTCGTCGGGGCGGTGGTCGGTAGGGCTGAGGTTGACCGGTGCAAGGCAAGCGATGCAGCAGTAACCGCGGATCTGCTCCGCCCCATCGACAACGCTCTCGCGTGTGAGGTTCGGGCCGGCGTTCTTTAGTGCCTGCACGACCAACTCAGCGGTGCTTATGCCGTACTCCGTCAGGCTGCTGGGCGGGACGCTGGGCGCGAACTGCTTCATCAGCGCGATGTCGCGCTGCACGCCCGGATCGTCCGTCTCAGAGACCATCCTGCCCGTTGTGAAGCTGATCAGACCTTCGGCGTTGGCGGCTCCGGCGAGCGCAATCGTCATCTCGACGGCAGAGACAGCGCTGGTGATGAAGGGCACGTCCCAGTTGAGGACCTCGCGCGCCACCTTCAAGGCGCTGGCCAGGGAGCCCGGGTTCCCGATCACGTAGACGAAGTCGGGGTTATCGGCCTTAATGCGCTGCACCTGCGCAGTGAGATCGAAATTCGCGAAATCGTAAGCCTGCTCGGAGACGATCTTGATGTCTGAGCCGGCCAATCCCTCCTCGGTCCGCTGCAAGCCCAATTGGCCGCCCTGGTTATTCTCGTAGATGATGCCTAACGTCTTGCCGGCGAAGTGCGCCTTCATGTAGTCCGTATTGATCTTCCCCTCGGTGTCGTAGTCGGTCACCATGCCGAAGCGTGTCTTCACGACGGGATCGGTGAACACCGGCATCCCGCCGCCGATGAACAGGTCAGGCACGCCGTTCTCCTGGAGGTACTGCATGACGGCGAGGTGTGACGAGTCGCCGAGGCCGCCGACGATGGCGAAGACTTTGTCCCGCTCCACCAGGCCGCGCACGACTTCCACCGCGTCCGGCGCGGAGTAGTGGTCATCGCCGACCAGCAGCTTGATCTTGCGGCCGTAGATACCTCCCTGAGAATTGATGTAGTCGAAGTAGGCCTTCATGCCATCGGCGACAACGCCCCAGGACGCGGCCGGCGATTGGCTCAGCGGCATGTGCGTTCCGAGGAGGATCTCGGTGTCGGTCACGCCGGGCACCGGACCGCCGGGCGTCGGGCCCGACGTTTCCTCCTTCGAGCTCGAGCAGCCTGCCACGATGAGGCCGGCTGCCATCAGGGAAAGGATAAGTACGACGAATGTCCAGCGTTTCATTACGTATCTCCTTGCTTTCGGGCGACTCTCCTGAGAGCAATCTACACCCGCGCAAGGTGTTGATCAATACGGGCGGAGAAACGCCGCCGAAGCCAATTATTGGGTAGGGTCGCAGGTCTTGCATGACCTGGACGAAGAGATTTGCGGCAAGGGGACACGCGGGGGCAGAACCCGATCGACGGTGTTTGCTGGGGTGGGTGTCGCTCCTGGGCTTCGGTCCGAGGCCTAGCGCGTTCGACCCAGGCCCTGCGCCGTGTAGCAGTCGCGGCAGTAGACGGGCCTGTCCTGCTTCGGCTCGAACGGCACCTCGGTCTCTTTGCCGCAGGACGCGCAGACGGCGGGGAACATCGTCCGTGTGCGGATGGAGCTGCCGCCGGCCGCTCGCTCGGTCCGCCGCGTCGACCGGCAGGTAGGGCAGCGCTTCGGCTCGCTGTAGGACCTGCCGGCGAAGAACTCCTGCTCCTCCGCTGTGAAGATGAACTCCGCCCCGCAATCTTGACAAGTGAGGGTACGTTCCTGGAATGTCACTGGCTGACCTCCTTGACGAGATCTGGCGCAGTTCGGTTAATCGAGCAACCCCAGCGGGGAGCCGAAACCGGACGGCAACCCTGATTTCGCGCCTAGCCTAGAGTATCGCGGCAGAAATTGCAAGCGCCCCGTCGGGGTGGATTCTGACGAATCAGGGCTGCTTGTGGAGCGCGGCGGAAAGCACTTCGCTGTATTTGACGTCGCGCGGGAAATAGGCGACGGCATCGAGCGTCGGTATGCCGCTGGGCGGCGTTTTTTCGACGAAATATCGCCGCCAACTTTCCCAGGAGGTCGTGTCCATCAGCTTCCGGAGGACCTGCGCCGAGCTGAGGCCGCGGTAGTCCTCCGGGAACCACCAGCGTTGGTGGTAGCGCGTGCCCTCTGTGAACAGCGACGGGTCCATCTTGAGGTGGGTACTGTCCTGATAGCTGACGAGGACGACGCTCCCGGCGGGCGGCTGGTAGCCGTCATCGATGTTCTGGATCGTCAGCTTTTCATACTTGCGCAGGTACCAGGCCCACGGCCAGGAGTAGCCGTCCCGCGAGTCGATCACGATCGGCAGGTCGACTCCCTCGCCGGAGGCTGCTGCCACCTTGTCGATGGCGTCCCTGATAATCGGGATGTCGGGCGAAGGCTGCACGTACACCAGCATCTCTACGGGCGTATCACCCCGGTCCTGCGAGGCCAGGGTACTCGCGTTCTTCAGCAGGTCGGGATGGCCCCAACTGGAGAGGATCGAGGTGCGCATCGTGAATACGAGCAGCATGGCGCCGAGCGAGGTTACGCCGATTCGCACGCCTGTCTGCAGGCTGAAGCGGCGCCCCGACCAGAGCACCGTCGCCAGCGCCGCGGCCAGCAGCAGCCAGCCGACGCTCGATATCGAGCGGCCCGGCCCGACGAAGACGAAGACGACCACCGCCGATCCCGCGGCCAGGCTCGCTGCGGCAAGTGGCGCCCACCGCTTGATCGGGGCCAGCTCCACGCGCACGTCCAGGCCGGAGATGAGCGTGCCCAGCACCCGCGCCGCCAGTATCGACAGGGGGAGCGCGATGTGCACGTTGAGCCAGGGCATCTTCTCGCCGGCGAGGGTAAAGGCGAACAGCGCCGACAGCGTCCAATAGAAGAGGAAGCGCGTCAGCGCGTCCATGGGGAGCAGCAGCATCGCGCCTATGACCGTCACGAATCCGATCTCAGCCCGGTATGGGCCGATAATCGGGATGCGCACGCCCACCAGCGCCAGGGCGACAACTATCACCAGGGCGCCTAGCGCGACTGCCTTGTGCGTCCGCTTGCCGCGCATCGCATAGAAGACGGCGGCGCCCAACGCGAAGGCCAGCGGCAGGAACTCGTATACGGGCAGCAGCATGAAATAGTAGTACGAGGGCTGGCCACCCAGGGCGACGTGCTGCTGGCTGAGCCAATAGTCGAGCGACCCCCAGGTGCCGGTCCAGAAGCCGTTCGGGTTCGTGAGGAACGA
>JBEKDP010000226.1:0-3249 GCA_050014295.1 Dehalococcoidia bacterium
GTAGAGAAATTCCTCACACGATGCGAGCACCGGGGGATGCGAATTGGGCGCTCCAGCGGTCAGGCGATGACGCGCAGCCTCGCGCCGATGACCTCGAAGACGGCGGGCAACGTGCCGATAGGCTCCCCTTCGACCTCGATCGGCACCGTCGCGTCGGATTCCGCCTCGACGCGGCCGGCGGTGAGATAGGTGACGTTCGACATGCGGACGAAGGCGCCGGAACGCAACGCCGGCAGGCCGAGGATCTTCTTCAGGGGGCCGGTGCCGCCGATGATGACGACATCGAGGAGGCCGTCGTCGAGGCGCGCCCGCGGAGCGGAGCGAATGCCCCCCCCGGAGTACTGCCCGTTAGCCAGCCAGACGTTATTGATCGTGAACCGCTCCGCGGGCGCGCCCCCGAGCGACAGGCTCAATACCTGGTTCGGGTAGCGCAGCATCGTCGTCAAGATCGCCCGCATGAACGACAGCGACCCGCCCAGCCCCTTCGAGCTGCGGTTCACTGCCTCGCAGACAGCGGCGCCCATGCCAATCTCGCCCTCGTTGACGAAGTAGCGCACCCCCTGGCCGCCGTCCGGTCGGCGGTACGTCACCTTCCCAACGTCCACCTCGCGCACGCTGCCCGACGCCAGCCGCTCGATTGCGCCCTCCAGATCCTTCGGTATCCCGAGCCCGCGCGCGAAGTCGCCGCCTGTGCCGTAGCGGATGACACCGAGTGTGAGGTCGGGCCGCGCGGGACGGTCATCGGCGATGAGGCCGTTGACGACTTCGTTTAGCGTGCCGTCGCCGCCGAGCACGACCACACGCTCGCGGTCAGCCGCTGCCTGCCGCGCTATCTCCGTCGCGTGGCCCGGCCGTTCCGTGAAAGCGCTGTCGAAGGGGAAAGGAAGCCGCGCCCGCAACAGGGCCTCGATCCGCTGCCAGTTGCGCCCGGCGCGACCGTTGGCGGAGCGCGGGTTGACGATGATCAGCGTCTCCGCCATCAGTCACTTTCGGCCGGGGCAGGCGTCTCTCTCTTCGCCGTCGCGAAGGCGGTCATGCCGGCAACGACAGCGCGGTACTGCTCGACCTGCCGTCGCCGCTCTCGCCCGCTCCAGCCAAGGGCGCTGCCCATGAGGTCGGCGGCTGCTCCGGCAGCCGCGAGCCCGTTGCCGGCGCCGAACAGCATCAGCTCCGTGCGGCGCGCCATGAAGTCCTCCAGCGTGAGGGCCATCTCTTCCTCGACGGCGTAGAGCGCCTCAGCTCTCAGCACCGGACACCCGTCGGCCAGCGGGTGCAGCAGACGCGGGTCGCGCAGGGCGTACGCCAGCACCTTCACGTGCTCCGTCCCATGGGTGTGAAGCAGCCGTTCGGCGACCGTCGGCGGCAGCCCCCAACTCTCCTCCAGCACGGTCCTCGCCGACCGCGAGTAGCTCTCGAAGCCGTCCATGATACCGCCGGCAAGCGGTGTCTCCTCCGTCCGGCAGGGCTTCGTCTTCCAGCCAAAGCGCTGGCCGTCTCTCGCGATGACGCTATCCACGAGCTTCTCCGCCATCGCGCGACAGGTTGTGAGCTTGCCCCCGGCGATGGAGACAAGACCCTCAGGGCCGCTGTCAATCTCGAAGTCTCTCGACACGTCGGAAGTCGTGGGAGTCCCCTCCTTGGCCACCAAGGGGCGCACGCCCGCCCAGCCGGCGATCACGTCCGACGCCAAGAGCTGCGGGCTGGGGAAAAGGGCGTTGGCAGCGTCCAGGACGTAGGCAGCGTCGTCTGCGTCCACGGTCACCGCGCCCGGGTCGCCGGGGTAGTCCGAGTCCGTCGTGCCGACGTACGTGCAGTCGCCGGTGGGAACAGCTAAGAGGATGCGGTCGTTGCGGGGGATCACGATGGTCTTCGATAGGTTCAGGCGAGATGCGGGAAGTACCAGGTGAATCCCCTTGGACGGACGCAGAATTGGCGGCGCTCCTCCCAGCTCACGCACGCGGTCGACCCAGGGTCCAGTGGCGTTCACGACGACGCGGGCCGCCACCGCGCCGGATTGCCCTGTCATGCGGTCAGCGAAAGTGACGCCGGTAACCCGGCCGTCGTCTCGCTGTAGCGCCGTCGCCTCCATGTAGTTGAGAGTCACGGCCCCTTTCTTCACCGCCGAGCGCACGGTCGTCAGTGTCAGTCGCGCGTCATCTACCAGAGCGTCGGAGTAGCGGAAGCCACCACGCAAACCTTCCGGCCGCAGCAAGGGCTCGGCCTCCAGAAGCTGCTCCTTCGAAAGCATGCGGTGGTGCGTTATGTCCCCGAAGCCGGCCAGCACGTCGTACGCCGTGAGACCCAGTTTCAGCATGAGCCGCCCGTCCCGGTCGCCCTCGTATACCGGCAGGTAGAAGCCGTCCGCTCGAACCAAATGCGGCGCAATCTTCAGCAGCACCCCTCTTTCGCGAAGCGACTCCCGCACGAGGCGGATGTGCCGGCCCTTGAGGTAGCGCAAACCGCCGTGCACCATCTTCGACGATTTGCTGCTGGTCCCCGAGGCGAAGTCGCCCTTCTCCAGCAGGGCGACGGAGAGCCCTCTCATCGCGGCGTCACGGGCGATGGCGGCGCCCGTTATCCCCCCGCCGACGATGACCAAGTCGAATGTCTCTTCTCGGAGACGCCCCATCGCGGCGGCCCGCGTCGCTACAGCAGATGTCCCGCCACGGGACCCCCGCCTCGACCTAAACATGTTTGGTCTCCCCTTAGTAGAGTTTACCAGGGTTCATGATGCCCCGCGGATCGAAGGCTCCCTTGAGCGCCTTCAGGAGCCGGACACCACTACTCCCCAAATAATCGTCCATCCAGCGTCGATGCTCAATCCCGATCCCATGGTGGTGGCTAAGAGCGCCGCCACCATCGACGATCGCTTGCGTCGCAGCATCCTTGACCGCCTGCCACTGCTCTAACTCCCGCCCCTCTTCCTGCCGCGCGAGGAACGTGTAGTAGACCGATGCGCCGTCCGAGTACGCGTGCGAGAGATGCGCCATGACCAGGCCCCGGCCGTCCATCGCGTCCAGCATCGCCTTCTGAACCGCGCGGTAGAGCGGCACATAGCGGTCCCACGTGGCCGCCGTTTCCAGGGTATCGACCATGATCGCGTGGTCGAGCAGGAGGTCCCTGAGGTACGGCGCTTGGAACCGCGAGCGCAGCCACGCTTCGCCGAGGCCCGGCCCCAGCGATCGGGCTCCCTGTCCAACGACTATCCGGTCGGCGCGCTCCCAACAGCAGCTCACCTCGTCTTCGGCG
>JBEKDP010000227.1:0-4985 GCA_050014295.1 Dehalococcoidia bacterium
GTATTCGACGACCTTGACGCCTTCAAAAGCTCCGCGAGTCATCAGCGCCTGCACGTCCTAAAGTCTAAGATACGCAAATCATACAATGCGGCGCGAAGAGATCGCCACCTTTGGGGCGGCGCGAGCGTAAGCGTGCTTCCCAAACATCCCGGCTGCTAGCCTTCCGCCCGATAGCCGATAATGAGGTTGCGGCGGCACGCTACTCTGCGCCGCGACTCAGAGACCGTCGCTGACCGCGCGGACCCACCCGAGTTCATCCGCTGGGAACTCGACCGTTGAGATGAACGCCCGACCCACGCACCCGCTTCCCCCCCGAGCCTGGGGACCGACGCTAGCAGCTTTCACAGCGCTGGCCAGCGTGGCACTGGCGTTAGCGACCATGCAATGGGTAGCCGCCGCTCCAGACACCCCCCATTCCAGAGCAGCAGCCCTCGCCGCTGGTGCGATCGCCCTCGTCGCTCTGCTCGTCCTCCCCGAACGCCCCGCCTGGCTCCACCTGTGCCTGTTGCTGTCTGCGGTGCTAGCAGCAGTGGAAGCCATCAGCGACCCGCCTCAATGGTTCGCAGCCGGCGGATACGCCACGGCGGCAGCGCTTACCGCTCTTTCCAGCTCCCGGCCGTGGTGGACCGATTTCCCAAAAGCGGCCCGCTACGGTATGGCAATTCTCATAATCTCTGTGATGGGATCCGTCTACGCGACCCGCGTGGCCCTCGAGTCCCACTGGGAGCTCTCCGCCGCTCTGTCCGGCGTGGCCATCGGATTACTCGCGATTGTCGTCGTCGGGGTTGCGCTCTCCCTTGCCTGGCGACGCGCCAACCCCTGGCCACTTCTCCTCGTCACGATCCTGTTCACCGCTTGGACCTTCCTGGCCCTTCCCAGCATAGGTGGCGTCTTCGTCCTGCCGGCCATCGCCCTCTGGGTCGTCACCGTCCGTTCATTGCGCGGCGCCAGGGCACACTCCGGCCCAGGCCAATAGGCTCGTAACTGCTTCTGAACAGGTTCGATAGCTGAGGATCAGGATCTGCCGCTGGTCTCGGCGATGCCGCGGTGGAACGCATTCAAGTTCATGTCGAGCCTGTCCGGCGACAGGCTCTCACGCAGCTCCGCCTCGAAGGACTCGGGCCCGACGGGCAGCAAACCCGTCCCGACCAGCGCGCCCATCATGACGATGTTGGCGAGCACGGGCGGCCCGATCTCCAGAGCAATGTTGGTCGCATCGATGACACGGGAGCTGCTCGACAGCTCTCGAAGGGTGTCCGCGATCTCTTCGGGGGTCGGATAGGGAGCGCTGCCGCCGCCCAAGGCCTGCAGGGCGACGGGCCGCGAGTTGGTGATGACGGCAACTCGGGGATTGCCGTACTGAGCGAGCACGCGCATCGTCTCCAGCGGTTCGAGGCCGACGATGATGTCCGCCTGCCCTTCGCCGATGAGCGGCCCGTACTGTGTCTGGCGGGAGACGCGCAGGTGGCTCATAACAGCGCCGCCGCGTTGGGAGGCGCCGTAGGTCTCGCCGATGGTCGCGTGGAAGCCGCAGCGCACCAGCACCTTGCCGATGGTCTGCGAGAGGAGGACGTTCCCCTGCCCGCCGACGCCGGTGATGATGATGTTCAGGGGGTCCTTCTCTTTCATCGCTACGCCGTCTCCCTGATGATCGCCCCGGCGGGACAGATGTCGGCGCAGACACCGCAGCCGCTGCAAATGACAGCGTCGATGCCGGCGACCCCCCTCTCGGCGTCCCATACGAGGCCGGGGCACTGGAAGACGCGACTGCACACGCGGGCGCAGCCGCAGTTCTCGCCGAGGCAACGCGCCGTGTCGACGCTCATCCTGCAGGCGGGCTTCTCCCGCCTTGCTCTGACGAGCGCGGCATATGGTCTCGATCTCGATCGCCGGCGCCGCCTCGCCGGTCGCTGTCTTGCCGGTGCCGGGATGCGGCTGGAAGCCGGTCATGGCGGTAGCGCTGTTGTCGAGGACAACCAGGGTGAAGTTGGCGTGGTTGTAGATGCCGCTGATAAGCGCGGGGATGGTGGCATGGAAGAAAGTGGAGTCGCCGCAGACCGCAAGGACGGGCTGCGTGAGCCCGAACTCGGCCAGCTTGCCAAAGCCGCAGGCCATGCCGGTGGCGGAGCCCATCGCCTGCGCCGTCTTGAGCTGCCAGTAGCCGGCAGGGCCGACGGCCATCGTGTAGCAGCCGATGTCCCCGGTAACGAAGCCGTCGCGTCCGTCCAGCTTGATCGCGTTCTTGATCGACCAGAACGTGGCGCGATGCGGGCAGCCGGCGCAGAACCCGACCATTCGCATCTGGACCATGCCGCCGGTCAAGGCCGCCGCCTTCTCTGCGTAGTCCGCTTGAACGGGCACGTGCTCCATCCCCAGGACCGCGGCGAGCGCGCGGGTGACGATGTCGGGGTTGATCTCGCCGGCGACGGGAATGTGCCCGCTGCGCTTGCCGTAGAACTTGACGGGGCCCACGGCGGCAGCGTCCTCGCCGACGATCTCCTTCAGATTACTTTCCAGGAACGGGTCGATCTCCTCGACGACGAGCACTTTCTCCGCCCGCGCCAGGTGCTCGCGGACCAGCTTCTCGGGCAGGGGCCAGGTCGTACCCAGCTTGAGGATACCCACCGTTTTCTCGACGTCCAGCGCCTTCACCGCCTCCAGCGAGTAGAACCAGCCGCTGCCGGAAGTGGCGATGAGAAGCTCCGGCTTCTCGGGCCCCTGGTACCAGTTGAAAGGCGAGCCTTCGAAGGTCTCCCGCGCCCGTTCCAGCTTCTGGTAGGCGATACTATGTTTCGGAGGAGCAGGCAGCGACGTATATTGCAGCGGCGCCCCCTCGAACTTGGCGTCGCGGCTCGGCGCCAGGCGCTTGCCGACGACGACGTCGCCGCGCGCGTGCGAGGTGCGGGTGACGCCGCGCAGAAGAACGACCGTCTTCAACTGCTCCGAAAGCTCGAAGGCCCAGCGGGTCATATCCTTCGCTTCCTGGAATGTGGCCGGTTCGAGGAGAGGCAGGCAGGCCCACTTGGCGACCGGCCGTGAGTCCTCCTCCTCGGTGCTGGAGAGCGCGCCGGGGTCGTCGCAGGTAACGAGGACGAGGCCGGCGTTAGTGCCGGTGAGCGCGAGCCCCATTAGATAGTCGATGACGACGTTGAGCCCGTTGTGCTTCATGGCGACTATCGAGCGCACGCCCGCGAAGGCAGCGGCGGCGGCGGCCTCCAGTGCCACCTTCTCGTTGACCGACCACTCGACGTAGATGCCGGCGTCGGTCGCGACGTCGGCGAGGGTACCGATAATCTCCGACGACGGGTTGCCGGGGTAAGCGGCGGCAAAACCGATGCCCGCCTCCAGGGCGCCCCGGGCGATGCCCTCGTTGCCCATGAGCAACTGAGCTGTCCCTTCCTCAAATGTCGCGATGTTCGCCATCTCGGCCACCCCCTCGGTGGTGCAGCCGGACCGCCGGCCGTAGCGGTCCCTACGTTGAAAGAAGCCTCTCTCGGGTTTCCGGGCTCAGGTCTAGATAGAGCAGGTCGTCCCCGCTGCCGGTAGTGCGACGGATGTTCTCCAGCGCCCGCTTCCTCTTCCCGAGCGACGCCTGCTTCAGGTGGTCGAGGTTCTCCTGCGGCAGCGCATCGACCTCGAGGATACCGGCGCCGCGGGCGGCGTCGACCAGCTCGCGGCCGCGTTCGCTGCGGACGATCAGCGTGTTCCAGCCGTCGATCCCCTCGGCGGCGCCGACGGCGATGTCGGCGAACTCCGCCGTCAGGTCTAGGCAGACGTTGCAGGTCGGCCGGATGAACCGGCGGACGTCGTCGAGCGGGATGGAGACGGGGACGGAGTCGCTGAACACCTGGAAGACGTTGGCCGGCGGCGGCGGTATGTCGAGCTTCGAAATGCGGTCCAGCGCCGCTTGCTCGGCGAGAAAACGCGCGAAGTCCTCGTAGGCGAGCGCCCACGTGCAGAACAGGCCGATGACGAGGCCCAGCTTGTCGATATTGTTTCGGTTCTCCAGCGGCGAGGCCCTCATTTTGCCCAGCGCCAGCGCCTGACAGGGCGTGGCGACAACGGCGACGCTCTCGACATCCTCGCGGCGCGCTTCGCGGTTGAAGGCGGCCAGCGTCGGGGCGGCGACGTAGTTGGAGCGGGCGCAGGCGACCACCTGCTCGGCATCGCGCACGAGGACGCCGCCGGGCAGCATCTGCTCGTCGCTGGTCGTGACCACCGCGCCCTGGACCAGGCCGCGATCGATAGCGAAGGCGGCGAGTGCGCTGACGGTGCCGCCGTACTGGGCCCGCGAGCGGACGCTCTCGCCGCTGGCGCGCGCCATCAGCACCTCAGCGACCCTGCCGATCGCCCCCGTATCGAAGGGAGTGCCGAAGACGGCGTCGCTCACCGCGTCGAGGTCGGTCGCCGTCCGCGGGCAAAAGGCGTGGCAGCGGCCGCGCTCGATGTTGCAGTCGTCGAGGGGGACGACGCGTCCTCTGTAAGCGACAAGATACGGGCACATGCCGACGCAGGCGCCGCAGAGCGTGCAGAGGCCGCGATCGATGACCTCGTCGCGGAGTTGGCGGCAGCCCATGATCTCGGGGCTCATCTCCTGCTCCCTTCAGGGAAGCGGAAGCGAACGCGAGGCGCGTCCGCTAGTCGGCAATGCCCTTTGCTGTCCTCAGGGCAGGAATAGTAAGTAGACACACTAGAAATTGTACCATGTCGCGCCGCCCGCGACCAAGTGAGAAGGCTGCGGTGCGGCAGGCCTGCCTTGAATGATACGCCGTCACGGGATGTGGGCAAGCCTGCGTGAGGACGTGGTGCTTCAGGACTAGCCTGGACAGCCTATTGTGTCAACATCCCAGATGTGGATGGAGTTTTGCCACCGCACTGTCCAACTCCCGAAGCGAAGCCAGTGCGACAGAGCGCTGCGAACCTAGCCCCCTTTAGACGGATCGCGGCAATGCCGAACCTACAAGTAAGGAGCGGAGCATCTATCG
>JBEKDP010000228.1:0-3223 GCA_050014295.1 Dehalococcoidia bacterium
CGAGGCAATGGCGCCGATGAATACGTCCAGGCGCTCCATCATGAACTCACGCTCCCCCAGGCCCTTGTCCACCACCGTCGACTGGAGGTAGAACTGCTGCCACGGCGTGATCGTCGTGCCAATGACACCGATAAGCACGGACAGGTACAGCAGGTTGGCGTGGAAGTGGGGCACGACCGAGTGCACGGCGACAGCGCCCCAATCTGGCTTGGCGATGAAGCCCGTGATGATGTAGGAGACGGAGACGAGGGAGCCAACCAGCAGGACCTTCTCCACGCGACGATAGGAGCCGTAGACGACGACGCCGAACACGAGCAGCGCCGCCAGAGGAACGGCTATGTAGCGCGAGACGTGGAAGATCTCGGAGGCGGCGGCGATGCCGGCGAACTCCGCGACCACCGTCGCGACATTAGCCACCAGCAAGATGAGGAGAGCGAAAGACGTGATGCGGACGCCGAAGCGCTCGCGGATGACCTCGCCGAGCCCCTTGCCGGTGACGGCGCCCATGCGCGCCGCCATTTCTCCACAGACAGCCAGCGCGAAGGCAGCGAGGATCAGCGTCCAGAGAAGGCTGTAGCCGAAGCGCGAGCCGGCGATCGAGTAGCCGGCGATCCCCGTCGAGTCGTCGTCGACGATACCTGTGATCAGGCCGGGGCCCATCACGGCCAGGAAAAGGGCAAAGCGCCGCCATATGCCAGAGCGACGCAACAGGCCCAGCCGGCTGATCGCGGAACGGCGAAGCCGCAAGGGGCGGAGGACTTGATTGGCCATATCTATCGGTCGCCTACCCCGTCATTCGGCGTGGCTGATTCTGCCACGAGCGCGGCGTCACCAGATCGAGGACGTCGTTGACGGTCACCACGCCCTTAAGGTGGTCCTCCTCATCTAAGACCGGAATGGCCAAGAGATTGTAGCGGATCAGCCTCCTGGCCACTTCGTCCCGGGAGTCATCGAGGTGGACGTGAGCAACGTCCTGCTGCATGCAGTCGGCTATCGGCGCATCCGGCTCCGCGACGATGAGGTCGCGCAAAGAGAGCACGCCCCGCACGCGTCCTCCGTTATCGACCACGTACAGATAGTAGATCTCGTCCTCCGGCGGCGCCGTTCGCCGCAGATCCTCGATCACGCGTCCGGCAGGCTCCGTCTCTTGGACAGCAAACAGCCTCGTGTTCATCAAGCCGCCGGCCGTGTCGTCCTCGTAGATCAGAAGCGACTGCACTTCTTGCACCGACTTGGGCTCCATCAGGCGCATCAGCTCGCCCGCCCGCTCCTCGTGCACGTCGCCGAGGATGTCAGCGGCCTCGTCAGGAGGCATCTGTTCGAGCACATCGGCCGCCTCTTCCGGCTCCATGGCGGTGACGATAGCCGCCTGGTGCTCTTCGGAGAGCTCGGCGAGGGCATGGGCGGCAGTCTCGTCGTCCAGTGCTTCCAGAACGTCCGCCGCTTCGCCGGGCGACATCTGGCTGATGATGGCGCCGATGTCGGCGGGTCGCAGGCGGCGCAGGCGCTGGAACGGCACCTTCAGGCGCACCTCATCGACGGCCGGCCCGATGTCCACTTGCTCCCAATCGATGAGGCGGGGCCGGCCCCGTCCGACGATGCGAGCGAGCCATTCCAGGCCTATTCTCCTGAGCAGGCCGCCGGCAGTATTGTCCACCCCAGCGAGGCGCAGATCACCATCGATGGCGGTGAGCGAAAGGTCGTTGACGCGCACGAGCTTCACCCCGTGCGTGTCGACGATCTGCTTGTCCAGCAGGTCGCGCCCCAGCCAGACAAGGTCCTCGCCTGGGCTCGGAAACGATTCCAGACGGCGGCGGCTACGGAGAGCGGTGCCGCGGGGAGTTACGGATGCGACGTCGGACCAGGGGATGGCATACAAATGATGCCGGTCGCCGACTACGGCGGCGCTGACCGGCGGATATGGATTGTCACTAGAGACAAGCAGGTCGCGGAGGATGCCAATGCGGTTCCCCTCGGCATCCAGGGTGGGGCGCCCCAACAGCTGGCTGAGGAAAGGCATGAAAAACCACCTCCTCAAACAATGTCAACCTAGGAGGTGGTGCGCCGCGGGTGAGCCGCGGCTAGGCGCACTCAGCGCTTCAGCGGCTCATCGGAAGCGAATCGCCTCCTCGATTCCATGGACGGCAGCTACGATCGCCGCCTTCGTCGGTCTCCATCTTTTCTCGCTGATACCTCGTGCCGCGCGACACGCGCAGCTTTGCCGGTTCCGATGATACCCTCTTCGCCCAAGGGCCGTCAACCCATCTGGGCCCACCCCCGCGCGCTTGACCCATTAGGGTGAGTCTGGCATTCTGAAGGCGATTCCCGGGAGTCTGAAGGGACTGCTGGGGCCTTTTCGTCTCGGTCTGGACAAGGAGCAAATGCCATGGTCGTCTCCAGCTACTGGCCAAGTCAGGCCCCCTACGAAGAGATACCGCTCTACGAGTTGCTCAGGCGAACGGCGAGCACACAGGGCGGCAAAACGGCCGTCATCGCGGCGGACGGCTCGACCCGTACCTTCGAGCGCATCTGGAGCGATGCCCGCAAGGTGGCGCACGTGCTCCAGGACAACGGCGTGGAGAAAGGGGACAAGGTAGGCATATTCTCCCCCAACCACATCGATTTCCCGGCCGTGTTCTTCGGATCGCTCTTGGCCGGCGCTACCGTCACCACGCTCAACCCGTTGTACACGCCGCATGAGATTGAACACCAGCTTTCCGACGCGGAAGCGGTGAGCCTGTTCGCCTTCTCGTTTATGAGACCCAATGCCGAGGAGGCCCGCAAGAACCTCCCCCTGCTCCGCGACATCTTCACCATCGACGCGCTGCCAGAGCTTTTGGAGGGTGTGTCTGAGGAGTACCGGCCCGTGACGATAAACCCCCGGGAGGACGTCGCCGCACTCCCTTACTCCAGCGGCACCACCGGCCTGCCGAAGGGGGTCATGCTCACCCACTACAATATCACCTGCGATGTCAAGCAAGGGCATGGGACCAGGGAGATACCGCCGGACATGATAGGCCTCTGGTTGCTCCCCTTGTTCCACATCTATGGGATGACGGTGCTGATGAGCAGTGGCATCGCGAGCGCCAACACCGGGGTTGTCATGCTGCGCTTCGACCTCGAGCAGATGATGCAACTCATCCAGGCGCACAGGATAACGGACCTCTACCTAGCGCCGCCAGCGATACTGGCAATGGTCAACCTGCCGGACCCTTCCCGCTAC
>JBEKDP010000229.1:0-3197 GCA_050014295.1 Dehalococcoidia bacterium
CCCATCGCCGCGAGCATCACCAGTGAGGCGGCGACGCTTCGGATCAGGGCGAGCAGGACGGAGCGCCCGATCACGCCGGCGGGCACGAGCCTTATGCCCAGCGCCATCATCAGTGCCTCGCTGATAACGGCCGCCGTCGACACACCGATAGCGCCGTTCGCGTAGACGCGGTCGAAGAACAGAATAAGGAGCACGTCCAAGATCACGCTGATCACAGCCGTGATCGCCATAGTAACCGCCCATTCCTTCTGCTTGTCGGCAGCGATGACAACGGTTCCCACCAGCATAAGTGAGCCGGTGACCGGCAGGGTCAGGGCGAATATCGCCAGCAGCGGCACCGAGTGCTGGAACTCGGGCGGATAGTGCAGGAAGTGAATGAGGTCGCCGGAGAGGATGAGGCACGCTGCCGCGATGGGCACGCCGGTCGTCAGCACGGCGAGCATCCCCTTCTCCACGGCGAGACGCATCGTCGCCTTGTCTTCGGCGTAAAAGCGGGTGAGGGCCGGCAGCATCGCCGTGACGATGACGAGAGGAATGAAATTCAGCGTCCCAAAGAGCTGGTTGGCCGCTCCGTACCAGCCGACGACGGCGTCACGCGTCAGGAAGCGAAGCGTAATCGCATCGGAGTAAGTGTAGAACTGCTGGATGGCGCCGGTCATGAGGAAGGGGAAGCCGCCCACCAGCAGGTAGCGCGCGGCGAGCGGGTTTATCGTCGGTCGCTCCAGGTGGCGGCGCGCGAGATAGGAGAAATTGATAAGAAAGCCGACGATGGTGCCGCCAAGCATCGCCAGAAAGTAGGCGACGACGCCGTGCCCCGTCACGAGAACGGCAGCGCCCACTATCAGCAGGGTCGACTTGTTCGCCACGTCTGACACCGCAATCCAGCGCATGTTCTCCAGACCTCGCAGCGCACCCACCTGCGCCTGGTCCAGGCTCATCACGATGAGGATGAGGCTGGCGACTGTCAGTACCGCCTTGGAATCGCTGTCCAGCGGCAGCATGTGGGCCACCAGCGCGACGGCGCTGCCGACGACGATCCCCAAAACGAGCCGGATGAAGTAAGCGTGCCACAACAGCTCGGATAGACGGCGGCGGTCGAGGGCGACCTGCTTGACGGTGAAAACGTCCGTGCCGAGATTGGTGACGACGAGTAACATCGTGTACAGGCCGACCGCGAACGTTATCTTCCCTAGACCCACGTCGCCGACATAGTGGGGCAGGAAGAAGATCATCAGGATAGCGGTCAGCGACGAGGTCAGCACCTGGCGGGCGAGCAGGGCGACGATGTTGTCGGCGACGTTGGCGAGCTGTCTCATATCAAAGCGGTCAGAATATCAAATACAAGCCGGTGACGATGACAATGGCAGTGGCCATGAGAAGCCGAACCGGGCCGGTCACCTTCTCAATGGTCAAGCCCAGCACGACAAACAGGAGCAGGAGCGCCGCTAGCAGGATCAGCCCTTGCATGGAGAGACAGCCCCTCTACAGTAACCGTTGGAGCCAGCGCGGCAACTCCGACTCCTCCTGGTTGAGCACGATCCCCAGCAGCTTGCGGGAATCGATCATTGCCGCCGCCCTCATTACCGTCGATGCGGATGTGGCGTTGGCGCGGACGACCATGATCGCCCCATCAGACCACTCGCACAGCGACGCCGCCTCCTCGTTGGAGGATGTCAGGGGTGGCAAGTCGATGAGAGCTACATCGTACGTCTTTCGTATCTCCTCGATCAGCCGCTTAGCCGCTGCCGTCCTCAGGAGCCGCGCCGGGCGCTTACCTTTTCCCGAGGTTAGGACGCGCATTGTGCCCACCGTGCGAACAGCGTCGCCGAGTAGGCACTCCTCCCGCACGCAGTCGGCAAGGCCGGGAGAGTCGGGCACGCCGAATAGCTGGTGGATTAACGGCTTGTGCAGATGGGCGTCGACGAGCAGGACGTTCTTGTCCGCGTTCTCCGAAAGCATCAAGCCGAGTGTAGCCGCCACGAGAGTCCTTCCCTCTGCAGACTGGGCGCTGGAAACGCAGAACACGCCGCCGTTCTGCGAAAGGGCAAGGAGCCGCTCGGCAACTGGGCGCAGCGCTTGGCGGACGGTAGGCGAGGCGAGCAACTCGAACAGGTTGCCGCGGTCACGATGCCCCTGCTGCTCAAGCGCGCTCCTATTCCCCGCAGTCGGGAGAGGAACCGAGTCAGCCCTCGTAAGGGCCTCCTGTTTCGGCAGGCGCATCACTCACCACCTTTCCTCAAGTCGGGCACGACAGCTAGCAGTTCAAGTCCGAGCAGCCTCTGCACGTCTTCGGCTCTTCGCACCACCTGATCGAACCACGTTCGGAGCGCTATCAACAGGCCGCCGAGGCCGACACCCAAGACCACGCCCAAGAACGTGAGCATGGCCGCATGTGGACGGTTGAGCGCCGATCCCAGGGGGGCGCGCGGCGGGTCGACGACGCTGAAGTCGCTGTTCGTTGACGTGAGGGAGGCCTGCCACTGCGCATCGCTCTGCCGGTTCATAGCGAGCTCGTACTGAGAGAGGCGGATGTTGTAGACGGACTGAAGCTGAGCCTCTGATGCCCCGACGGGCGCGCCGGCCGCCGCCGGGTGTTCTGCCTGGTAGGCGCGCAGGTCCGAGTCCGCCGCCACCAGCTCCTGTTGCAGCTCCGCGACCTGCGTCGCATAGAAGTCGAGGGCGGCGCTGCTCTGCTTTTGGTTCTCGTTCTGGTAGGTCTCAATCGCGCCGTTGACCAGGGCGACACCGACGTCGGCGTCGCCGCCGACGTAAACGATGTACATCAGGTTGTTGCCAGGCGCCTCCGCGCTCAGGCTTGCTTTGACGGCCGCCAGCGCCCGATTGCGGTTCGTTTCAGCATCGCTGGATGACGACCCGCCGAAGAAGGGAAGCTTCGCAAGGAGGCTTCCCAGGCCCGACTTGCCGGGCCACTTGCCCTGCGCGACTTGGTCGTCCAGGCCGGCGGCGCTGAGTATGGAAGCGCGGAATGACTCCGTGCTGAGCCGCTCGTTGAAGGTCGCCGCCTCGATCTTCGCCGGTGGCTGGGGCGTCTCTGCCGGCGTCACCGTATCGACTAGGGATGGGACCTGCGTCCAGATGGTGGCTTTCACCTCGCTCTGGCGACTGGTAATTACCGCGCCTATAGCGACAAGCAACGGCAGGAGCAGCGCCGGCACCAGCCAGAGAAGGGGATTTCG